>CAVFYJ010000005.1:0-17354 GCA_963626545.1 Acetatifactor sp.
GCCGGGTAGCCATGTCGGGACGGGATAAACGCTGAAGGCATCTAAGCGTGAAGCCCCCCTCAAGATGAGATATCCCATTCGAAAGAAGTAAGACCCCTTGAAGACGACGAGGTTGATAGGGCAGGGGTGGAAGTGCCGTAAGGCATGGAGCTGACTGCTACTAATCGGTCGAGGGCTTGACCAGAAGGTCAGGGTAGGAAATATGGTATAACAGTTCACGCGTTATGCCAGAGGTGGAAAATTTCATGCTTGCATGAGAATTTGACAGCTCGGCAGAACGAAGGGAACGCCCAAGCATGAACAAAACGAAGTTGCGAAGCAACGAAAGCACGAAGTGCGGTTTTGTGAAGGGCGTTCGTGAACAATGGTTTTTGGATGAAATGTTTGTGTGCAGTTTTGAAGGTACATGTAGTGATGTAATGTACTAAATATTCCTCGATAGCTCAATGGTAGAGCACTCGGCTGTTAACCGAGTTGTTGTAGGTTCGAGCCCTACTCGGGGAGCTAGCGCGGCTCCATGGTCAAGCGGTTAAGACACCGCCCTTTCACGGCGGTAACAGGGGTTCAAATCCCCTTGGAGTCATTGACGATCGCAAGATTGTCTGCGCCGATGTGGCTCAATTGGCAGAGCAGCTGATTTGTAATCAGCAGGTTATCGGTTCGAGTCCGATCATCGGCTTTTTCTATGGACCCTTAGCTCAGTTGGTTAGAGCAACCGGCTCATAACCGGTCGGTCCCGGGTTCAAGTCCCTGAGGGTCCACGCCAACTAAGTGGTTCATGTCCATAGAAAAAGCTAAAGAATTAGCAAAAAAGTAGTTGACAAAACTTCAAAAACATGGTATTATAAATACCGTTGTTGAGAGAGTTAACAACACAAGTTAGGCCCGGTGGCTCAGTTGGTTAGAGCGCCGCCCTGTCACGGCGGAGGTCAAGGGTTCGAACCCCTTTCGGGTCGCTGCTGAAGAGATTCAGCTACAATTAAACAATTTGGGGTCTTAGCTCAGCTGGGAGAGCATCTGCCTTACAAGCAGAGGGTCATAGGTTCGAGCCCTATAGGCCCCATATGTACGCGTAGCTCAGCTGGATAGAGCGTCTGACTACGGATCAGAAGGCCGGGGGTTCGAATCCTCTCGCGTACATTCCCCTTAAGCGGTTCTTGCAGAAGCAAGAGTCGCTTTTTCGTTTCCCAAAACAACAGTTTACTTTCCAATCGGTTAATGATATAATAAAAAGACAAATATTATTTGAAAGACGGAGGGTATCTCGATGAGAATCTATCGTACAAAGGACTATAAGGAAATGAGCCGCAAGGCAGCCAACCTGATTTCGGCACAGGTTATTTTAAAGCCAGACTGCGTATTAGGACTGGCAACCGGCTCTACTCCAATTGGAATTTATGATCAGCTGGTTGAGTGGTATCACAAGAATGATATCGACTTTTCAGAAGTAACGACTGTAAATCTGGATGAGTACCGTGGCCTGACCAGAGACAACGATCAGAGCTACTATTATTTCATGCACACCCACTTCTTTGATCGCATCAACGTGCGCCCAGAGCACACCTTTATTCCGGATGGTACCTGCGCAGACAGCGAGTATGAGTGCCGTCGCTACGAGGAACAGATCCGCTCTCTCGGTGGAATCGACATGCAGCTGCTTGGTCTTGGACGTAACGGACACATCGGTTTTAATGAGCCATCTGACAGTTTCGCAAAGGCAACACACTGCGTAGATCTGACGCAAAGCACCATTGATGCAAATAAGCGTTTCTTCGAGTCTGAGGCTGACGTACCGCGTCAGGCATACACCATGGGTATCGGAACCATTTTACAGGCAAAGAAGATCCTGCTTGTTGCAAGCGGTGAGGATAAGGCAGAAGCAATTCGTAACACCTTATTCGGATCAGTTACTCCATCTGTTCCAGCATCCATTCTTCAGATTCATCCAGATGTTACCATCGTTGCAGATGAGGCAGCTCTGTCCCTGTGTAAACTGTAAATGACAAGAAGGAAAATGAAATGATGAAAATTTTAAATGCAAAGATCTGTACGAATGGTCAGATCTTTGACGGTGAAGTTACAGTAGACGGTGAGCGCATTGCTGCGTGTACGAAAAAGGATGTTTCATCATGCATAGATGGCACGCATACCGATCGTGCAGCAATGAATTCTGCAGATACCGCAGGTGCCGTTACTGATGACAGTGATGCAGTGATTGATGCGAAGGGGATGTATGTGATTCCGGGCCTGTTGGATATTCATTTCCACGGCTGCGTAGGTTACGATGCGTGCGATGCATCCAAAGAATCATTTGATAAGATGGCAGCATATGAGGGCAGCCAGGGCGTACTGGAGATTTGCCCAGCGACGATGACCTACCCGGAAGACAAGTTGTCCGAGATTATGGACATCGCGGCCGATTATGAAAGTCCAGAGGGCGCTGATTTTCTTGGCTTACACTTAGAGGGACCATTCATCAACCCGAACCGTGTTGGTGCGCAGAACTCTGACTACGTGCAAAAGCCAGATGCTGATATGCTTCTTCGCTTGCAGGAGCGCGCAAAGGGACGCATCCGTATCTGTGATGTGGCACCGGAAACCGAGGGTGCGATTGATTTCGTAGAGAAGATCAAGGACCATGTAGCATCGGTATCCATCGCCCATACCTGCACCGATTATGATACTGCAATGCAGGCATTTGAGCACGGTGCGGATCATCTGACACATGGTTTTAATGCGATGCCGGGAATCCATCATCGTAAGCCAGGCCCGCTTTCCGCCGCTGCAGATGCAGGTGCAGATGTAGAGTTGATCTGCGACGGTGTACACATTCATCCGGCTGTTGTGCGTCTTGCTTTTAAGCTGTTTACAGATGAGCATGTGATTCTCATCAGTGATACAATGCGTGCGTGTGGCCTTGAGGATGGCTGTTACGATCTGGGTGGCCAGCAGGTTGACGTCAAGGGAAATCTTGCAACACTTGCCTCCGATCCGTCCACGATTGCAGGAAGCGTCACAAATTTGATGAATTGTCTTCGCTGTGCAGTCAAGACAATGAAGATTCCATTTGCGAGCGCCGTAAAGGCGGCTACTCACAATCCGGCAAGAAGCATCGGCGTTCAAGCCGATTATGGTGATGTCGAGGCAGGAAAGTATGCAAATCTTCTGGTTCTTGATGAGGAACTGAACATTGTACATATTATTAAGCGCGGAAAATTAGTACGCTAATGAGGCGCGAGTAATACGTGAATAATACGCGAATAAAAAAGACCGATCACAGTTAGAATTTGAATTCTTGCTGTGGTCGGTCTTTTGGGAACAACAAAATTTATTTCGTATTCTCAGCTTCTAACTCGTCCGTCAGGCGGCAGATCTCATCAATGATTCCGCCGATGGTCTCGATGGTGTCAAGAAGCGGTGCGTCGGTTGTGATATCAACCTTTGCAAGAGCAGCCAGCTCAACCGGGGTGAGTGTGCTTCCGGCAGCGAGAACCTTCTTCCAGTCATCGACAGCAGGCTGTCCTTCCTTTTCAATACGCTTGCAAACCTGTGTGGCAACGGTCAGTCCGGCGCTGTAGGTGTAGGAGTAAAGTCCCATGTAGTAGTGTGGCTGGCGCATCCAGGTCAGCTCGGCACCGTCGCAGATCTCTACGTCATCGCCCCAGAAATCCTGAAGTGTCTTTTTCATGATGGCACTTAAAGTATCAGCCTGAACACTGCCACCATTGTCAATGATACGATAAACTTCGCGCTGATAAGCAGCCTCCATCAGATGAGTGACAAAGTTGTGATAGTAGGTGTTGCTGATCTGGCAGGAAAGTACCCAGCGGCGGAAATGCTTGTCATCGCTTGTCTTTAACAGATAGTGAGCCATCAAAAGCTCATTCATCGTGGACGGTGCCTCTACAAAGTAGGAGGAAACATCGGTGTCAAAGATGGACTGCGTACTGTTGCAGGAGCGGAAATGTCCGGCATGACCAAGTTCATGTGCCAGCGTAAAGACGTCTGCCATGCGCTCATTCCAGCTTAACAGGATAAAGGAACCTTTTCCGTATGGGCTTGCGCAGAAGCCACCAGTCGTCTTACCCTGATTCTTTGCAAAATCCACCCAGCGGTCACGGTATGCCTCACGAATCATGTCAACGTACTCTGGTCCCAGAATGGAAAGACCCTTCTCAATATATTCCTTGGAACCTTCAATCGTAACCTTTGGATCATACTCCGGGTCAACGGAAATCTTTAAATCGGCGAAAGTCATACGGTCCAGCTTGTGGATTTTCTTTAAAAGACGTGCATATTTGCGCATGTGAACAGAAAGCTTCGTGGTGATCAGATCGATCTGGCGATCATACAGTTCACGGCTTACCTTCTGATTAAACAGCAGGCTGTCAAATACGCTGTCAAAGCCGCGCAGAGTAGCCAAAGTCTTTTCGGTCTGAACCTGTGCATTGTAAGCGGCAGCCGTTGTATTTTCATACTGGGCGAGCTTTTTGCTGAATGCGGCAAATGCGCTGCGGCGAACCTCGGTATCGGCTTCGTATTCATAATCATCCTCAAACAAAGAGTAACCCAGAGGGTATTCCTTATCGTGTGCGTGGAACGAATCAAACTTCATATCAGCAAGTTTCGCCATGTTGTAGATCTGATATGGGGTGTTTAAGGTCTGGGATAGAGCAGACAGCGCACGCTCTGTTTCTGGGTGTAGCTGATGCGGCTTGCGGCGTAGAATATCTTCCAAATAGATGCGGCTACCGCCAGCAATCTCGATGGCTGCCTTCAGTGTTTCTTTGCTCTGTGCAGTGATCTCGCTGTCGATAAAGCGCAAACGGCTGTTGATATCGGAGATGATATTCATTACACGGTCATTGCGCTCTTGATTGTGGCTGTCGTAGTAATCGACGGACACGGCCAGATCACAATAATTTCCGGTGAGGGTCATCAGACGAGTCATCTCCTGAAGGTCACTCAGGCAGTCACAGATGGTCTGTGGTGTGGTCAGCTGCCCCTTAAAGCGCTCCTCCATAGAAGCGCAGAGTGTTTTCATTTTCTCAACATCCTGATACATCGCCTCTTCGGTCGGATAGATCAGGGAAAGATCCCATGTCAGTTCAACAGGGACTTCATTTCTCATCGCTAATTTCATAAAAATTTACCTTGAAATTTACCTTTCTCTCAATTTGTCGGCTTATGCCGCAGTGGGTGATTTCAGTATAGCCGTTTTATAAGAAAGAATCAATCTCTTGACAGAAAATAAAAAGTATGATAATATTTTGTCAAGCAAATAAGAGGGAGTAGCGAAACGCCCATATAGTTTTATCTGGGGTGGGTTTGAAACCGTCAGCCGATGCGCTATGCATCCGTATCAAATGAGAAAGCGAGACTTTTATTGCGGTATGTGCCGTAATAAGGGTCTATTTTTATATACGGCACCAAAAACTTTATCACTTTATCAACTTCTATGCCGAGATTCGTGCAAAGGCAAGAGGAAAACGAAAGGAATCTAACTGAATGAATCAGACGGCACAATGCAGATCGCGCAGCAATGGGAGACTGTGTTGTGCCGTGTTTTTATTACCATCTGCGAAAGGAAAATCGTTTGCGGTCAATATTGAAGTTAATAGTTTGGTGCAACGCACGACACGGTAAGTTGCCTTGACGGCATAAAGATGCTGTGCTATTATGAGACTAGTCAAAAAAGAACAAAGAAACGAAAGGATTTGTGTATGAAAGATCGTTTTGAAGCAAAGCTTATGCTATTTATCATACCGGCACTTGCCATCTGGGAACTGCTGTATCAGTTTGTCATTATTCGATTGATTCCGGCGGCGAAAAACGATACGGTTCACGGTGTTGGCTTTGTCGTTTTAGTGGCAGCTGTCTGGCTGATTTACCGCAAAAAGGCAGGAGTTGAGAGCGAGGAGGAAGAGTAAAATGCGCAGTATTTTGTTTTCCATCGGCCCGCTCCATGTGTATGGCTATGGATTTATGATTGCCATCGGTGTGATCGGTGCCTTTGCGATTGGATGCTTCCTTGCAAAGCGTTCTGGTCTCGATGACGATGCGCTTTTTTCGATGGGACTTGTTGGCATTGTCGGCGGTATCATCGGAGCAAAGCTGCTTTACTATATTGTAGAATTTCCGTCTGTGTTGGTAGATCCGTCGATCCTGTTAAACTTTGGTGAGGGATTTGTCGTGTATGGCGGTCTGATTGCAGGATTTCTAAGTCCACTGATCTACACAAAGGCAAAGAAACTTCCGTTTCTACCGTATTTAGACTGTGCGGTGCCAGGCGTGGCATTTGCACAAGGATGCGGACGAATTGGCTGCTTTTTGGCAGGCTGCTGTTATGGAAGAGAGACATCTGCCTGGTATGGTGTCATATTTCCAGCGGATTCATTGGCACCGGCTGGTGCTGCGTTAATTCCGACGCAGTTGATTTCCGCAGCAGGCGATTTTGTATTTGCGTTGATTCTATTTGCACTGCAAAGAAAGCTGTATCATAAGTATGGGCAAGTGACAACTACCAAAACTGCGGCCAAGCAGCTGGCAACTGCAAAAGCACCAACGAAACAGACTGCAACTGCAAAAGAAACTGCAAAAGCGGCAGATGAGCAGGGTTCGGGTGCGGTGACCGCCGTTTACCTGATGCTGTATGCAGTGGGCCGTTTCGCCATCGAGTTTTTGCGAAGTGATCCGAGAGGATCGGTCGGCGTGCTGTCAACCTCACAGTTTATTGCGATCTTTATGTTTGCAGCAGGTGCAGTGCTCCTTGGCGTTTCCATGAAAAAAAGACGTGCCTGAAGAAGAGTGCTATGAAAAAAAGTGCTATGAAAAAAGTGCTATGAAAAACCGCGCTTGAAAATAGAAAGGAAGACAACAATGGCAAAGGAAAAAATACCGAAGACAAATGCGATGCGGATTCTGGACCGCCTCAAGATTTCTTATGAGGTGTTGTCTTATCCGTGCGATGAATTTATAGATGGAATCCACACAGCAGACACACTTGGGATTCCGCATGAAAATTGCTTTAAGACACTGGTCCTTCAGGGAAAGAGCAAGCAGTACAGTGTGTTTGTGCTTCCGATTGAGGAAGAACTGGACTTAAAGGAGTGCGCAAAGGCAGTGAATGAGAAGTCTGTCGAGATGATCCATGTCAAGGATATCAATGCAGTCACTGGTTATATCCGTGGCTGTTGTACGGCACTTGGTATGAAAAAGGAGTATCCGACTATCATTCATGAGAGTGCGCTTGACTGTTCCTATATCTGCGTCAGCGCAGGAAAACTTGGCGTTCAGTTAAAGCTTTCGCCACAGGATTTTATCAAGGCGACTGGAGCAAAGGCACTGGATATTATTCATCATAATTCATAATGATGGTAATTTAATAATACGCCCACTCGGTGAAGTTTCACCTCGGGGCTTCATAATGACATAGAAAGGAAATGAAATTCACATGGGAGAACGTTTAACGCAGGGAGATGTAGATAAGATCAAAAAGGAGATCGAATACCGGACCCTTGTTGTGAGAAAAGAGGCAATTGAAGCCGTTCAGGAGGCAAGAGCACAGGGCGATCTCAGTGAGAATTTTGAGTATTATGCGGCAAAGAAAGACAAGAATAAAAATGAGAGCCGCATCCGCTATTTGGAGAGAATGTTAAAAAACGCCACCGTCATCTCAGACGAGTCGAAGGAGGGCGTTGTCGGTTTAAATAAGACGATTGAGCTTTACATCGAGGAGATGGACGAAGTCCAGAAGTTTAAATTGGTAACTTCTGTGCGCTGTGATTCTATTGAGGGAAAAATCAGCATCGAATCGCCGCTTGGAAAGGCAATCAGCGGTCATAAGGAGGGAGACCGTGTCTATGTAAAGGTCAATGAGAAAATGGGATATTACGCTGTGATTCGTTCGATCACCGATGGAGACGACAGCGATGATGAAATAAGACCATATTAAGACAGTAAGACTGGAATAAGGTCGTATAAAATCGCAATAAAATTATAATAGGAGCATAATAATAAGATCATATTACGATCGTATTGATGAAAGAAATGTCAACGGCATGAGTCAACGGCATGAGTCAACGGCATGAAAGGAGATATATGAATATGACAGATTTAGTGCACAACAAAGAACGTCTCGATGCATTTCGTGCACGAGCAAAAGAACTGATCAGTCAGATGACACTTGAGGAGAAGGTGTATCAGACACTGTACAACGCACCGGCGATTGAGCGTCTGGGTATTGCATCTTACAACTGGTGGAATGAGGCGCTGCACGGAGTAGCAAGAGCTGGTACAGCGACCGTTTTTCCGCAGGCAATTGGTCTGGCGGCAACCTTCGACGAGGACTTTATGGAAGAGATTGGAGATGCTGTATCCACCGAGGCGCGCGCAAAGTTTAATATGCAGCAGGAGTTTGGTGATCACGATATCTATAAGGGACTGACCTTCTGGGCACCGAATATCAATATTTTCCGCGATCCACGCTGGGGCAGAGGCCATGAGACGCTTGGTGAGGATCCGTATCTGACCTCACGTCTTGGTGTGCGCTACATTGAGGGAATGCAGGGACATGATGAGAAGTATTTAAAGACAGCAGCCTGCGCAAAGCATTTTGCAGTGCACAGTGGACCAGAGGGAATGCGCCATTACTTCAATGCAGAAGTATCAAAGAAGGATCTTTTTGAGACGTATCTTCCAGCATTTAAGGCTTGTGTGCAGGAAGGAAAGGTAGAGGCCGTTATGGGTGCCTACAACCGCACAAACGGTGAGCCGTGCTGCGGAAGCAAAACCTTGTTAAAGGATATTTTGCGTGACGAATGGGGCTTTGAGGGTCATGTCACCTCCGACTGTTGGGCCATCAAGGACTTCTATGAAGGTCATAAGGTAACAAAGGATGCAGAGGAGTCTGTAGCACTTGCGATGAACAATGGCTGTGATTTAAACTGCGGTACCTTGTTTGTTTATCTGCTCGATGCCATTCGCGACGGCCTTGTAAAAGAGGAGCGCCTCGACGAAGCACTTGTCAATCTCTTTACCACCCGTATGAAGCTTGGCGTTTTCGATAAGGCAGAGGACAATCCGTACAACCAGATTCCATACTCTGTTGTCGATTCCGAGCCGATGCAGCAGCTAAACCTCACCGCAGCAAAACGTTGCCTGACGTTGCTAAAAAATGGGGGTCAGGCACCATTAAAAAATTCTAAAATTTTACCGCTCGACAAGGAGAAGATACATACCATCGGCGTGATCGGACCGAATGCGGACAACCGCAGAGCACTTGTTGGCAACTACGAAGGTACTGCATCCCGCTATGTGACCGTTCTGGAAGGCATCGAGGATTACGCAAAGGAGCATCCAAAGGCAAACGGCGAGAAGATGCGCGTAATGTATTCCGAAGGCTGTCATCTGTACAAGGATCGTACCAGCAATCTGGCTGACCGTCAGGACCGACTGGCTGAGGTCAAGGGCGTCTGCAAGGAAAGCGATGTCGTAGTTGTATGCCTCGGTCTGGATGCCGGTCTTGAGGGCGAGGAGGGCGATGCAGGAAATGAGTTTTCCAGTGGCGATAAGCTTGATCTGAGATTTCCAGGTCTTCAGAATGAGGTGCTTGAGGCAGCATGCGAGAGCGGCAAGCCAGTGATTTTGCTTGTGCTTGCAGGCAGCGCAATGGATCTTAGCTGGGCCGACGAGCATGTGGACGCGATCATGCAGTGCTGGTACCCGGGCGCGCAGGGCGGAAATGCTATCGCACAGATTCTATTTGGCGATGCTTGCCCACAGGGACGTCTGCCGATTACATTGTATCGCACCACCGAGGAGCTTCCTGATTTCACCGATTACAGCATGGAGGGACGAACCTACCGCTATATGAAGAATAAGCCCCTGTATCCGTTTGGCTATGGCTTATCGTATACCGAATTTGCAATCAGCAACATCGCACTCAACACGCAGAAGATCACGCCGGATGGAATTGACATCACTGCAGAGGTTACTAATATCGGTGAGATGGACGGCACACAGACCATTCAGGTCTATGTAAAGGCTGACCGTGAAGGCACACCGAATGCGCAGTTAAAAGGAATTGCAAAGGCAACCCTCAAAAAAGGCGAGACAAAGACTGTTCGGATTCATTTAGATGAGGACGCCTTTGGATTGTGTGACGAGGACGGCGTAAAGCAAGTGCTTCCGGGAACCTATCACATCTTTATCGGTGCGCAGCAGCCAGACGAGCGCAGCACCGAACTGACCGGCGAGGTATGCAGCAGCGTAGTCGTAAGGGTGCCAGACACCATAAAAAGAAAATAAAAAATATAAAATTTATATAAATAGACTGCAGTAGTCGCAGTAACTAGAAAAGATAAACAGGAGGTACGAATCATGTATTATATTGGAATTGACCTTGGAACATCCGCCATTAAGCTCCTTTTGATGGAAGGAAATGGAACGATTTGCAACATCGTATCAAAGGAGTATCCGCTCTCATTCCCGAATCCGGGTTGGTCCGAACAGAACCCATACGATTGGTACGATCAGATGATCGCAGGAATCAAGGAGTTAGTTAACGGTTTTGATACTACTCAGGTAGCTGGAATCAGCTTTGGTGGTCAGATGCACGGTCTTGTTATTCTTGATGAGAACGACAACGTCATTCGCCCAGCAATTCTTTGGAACGATGGCCGTACAACAGAAGAGACCGATTATCTGAACAATGTGATCGGAAAAGACAAGCTGTCCGAGTACACCGCAAATATTGCATTTGCTGGCTTTACCGCACCGAAGATTTTGTGGGTAAAGAAGCATGAGCCAGAGAATTTTGCACGCATTAAAAAGATTATGCTGCCAAAGGATTACCTGGCATATCGTCTGACCGGCGTGTTCTGCACCGATGTATCCGATGCCTCCGGTATGTTGTTGTTTGACGTAAAGAATCGCTGCTGGTCAAAGGAAATGTGCGAGATCTGCGGTATCAGCGAGGATATGCTCGCAGGTATCTATGAGAGCTACGAGAAGGTAGGATGCGTCAAGGCCGATGTGGCAGCAGGGCTTGGTCTGACCGATCATGTAACCGTAGCAGCTGGAGCTGGTGATAACGCAGCAGCCGCAGTCGGAACCGGGACCGTAGGCGAAGGACGCTGCAACATTTCTCTTGGAACGAGCGGCACCATTTTTATTTCTTCTAAGAACTTCCGCGTGGACAGCAACAATGCACTTCACGCATTTGCACACGCAGATGGCACTTACCATCTGATGGGCTGTATGCTGAGTGCCGCATCCTGCAACAAGTGGTGGATGGAAGAGATCTTGCAGACAAAGGAATTTGCAAAGGAGCAGGCCGATATCACAAAGCTTGGTGAGAATCATGTCTACTTTCTGCCGTACCTGATGGGCGAGCGTTCCCCGCACAACAATCCAAAGGCAAGAGGAACCTTTATCGGCATGACAATGGACACCACCAGAGCCGATATGACGCAGGCCGTACTTGAGGGCGTAGCTTTTGCACTCAGAGATTCTTTTGAGGTGGCAAAGTCACTCGGAATCGACATCAAGCGCACCAAGATCTGTGGCGGCGGCGCAAAGAGTCCGCTGTGGAAGAAGATGATTGCAAACATTTTCAATATCAGCGTAGATGTCATCGAGAGTGAGGAAGGACCGGGACTTGGAGGTGCGATACTTGCAGCAGTTGCCTGCGGCGAATATGCATCCGTAGAGGACGCAGCGGAAAAAATCGTAAAGGTGATCGACACCGTAGAGCCAGATCCAGAGCTGGCAGCAAAATATGAGGCGCGTTATCAGCAGTTTAAGCAGATCTATCCGGCCTGCAAGTCCTTATTTGATATCATTGCATAAGAAACGTATTGCAAACGTATCACAAAAAATGCGATAACAAGTACCATAAACCATAAAAGGACGATAAAAAATGCGATAACAAGTGTTACAAAAATGTGATAACGTATTTATGTATTTATATTTACGTATTTATAGAAACGAAGGAAAAATGAGTATGGACGAGAGTGATTTCTCAAAGTTTGGACAGAATATCCGCGATACCGTCTCTGATGCGGTAAATTCGGCTATGGAATCAATGGATTTTTCGGGATTAAGCGAAAAAATTTCTGCGACAGCCGACCACATTGTGGAGGAGACGGTCAATGCATTTGGAGGAACATACAGCCGAAACGGCAACAAGAGAAATGTCACCTTCGGCACGAGGGCGCGTGAGAATGTGGTATACCCGGAAAAGACCGACGAAGAGAAGCTGGCGCTTCGTTTTGTTCCGAAGGTGCCAGGAAAAGTGTCCGGTACGCTTATGTGTACCTTCGGAGGGATTGGAATGGCAGGCTTTGGCATTCCAGCATTTATTTTGCTGGCGCTAGGCTTGGCGGGTCATCCAATTGTGCTAAGTCTTGGTGTGATTGGCTTCTTGCCGTTTGCGATTGCTTCTGGTGCGCTTTTAAAAAGTGGATGTGACCGCTTAGGGCGCATCAGCCGTTTCGAACGATATAAAAGATGCATCGGTACAAAGGCACTTTGCGCCGTGCGAAGCTTAAGCGGAGCGGTCGGTCTTCCTGAAAAGAAAGTACGTCGCGAGATCGAGGGCATGATTGCCCAGGGTTATTTTCTGCAAGGTCATATGGACGATGAAAAAAGCTGTCTGATCCTTGATGATGAGACGTATCAGCTCTACTTGCAGTCCAAGGAACAGGTAGAAAATGCCAGACGTCAGGGCCGTGGCACAGCAAATGCATCCACTCAGGAGGCGTCATCATCAGCTGCATCATCAAAGAACAGCAAAGACGTGCAAAGGGCGCTTGAAGTCGGAATGGAGTATATTCGCCAGATTCATCAGATCAACGATGAGCTTCCGCAGCCGGTTATCAGTGAAAAGTTAAGCCGCCTCGAAGAAGTAATCGGGCTGATTTATCTGCGTGTGGAGAATGCACCGGAAAAGCTCAGCTCATTAAAGCATTTTACCGATTATTACCTGCCGAAAACAATGCGGCTTGTCACTGCATACCGCGATTTAGATCACGTTGATACGGAAAAAGCAAGGCAGTCCAAAGAGCAGATTGAGCGCGCGCTTGACACAATTAACGATGCTTTTGATAAGCTATTAGACAGCTTATATGAGGAAGACCGCATGAACATTCAGGCGGATATTGCCGTGTTAAAGACACTTCTTGCACAGGAAGGACTTGTCGATGACGGGCTTCATGCACAGTAAGCGGTCCAAATAAGTTTCTGTGCAGATGAAATTTTATGTGAGTGAATTTCTATGCAGGTGAATTTTTACACGGATAAATTTCTAGTTTTTCTAGGCAGATAATATGCAGATAAAATGAGAGGAATATAAAAATATGGGAGAAAACTTAAAAATAGATCAGGCAGTCCCAACGCTGACCTTTGAGCCATTTGCAGATCAAAAGGCAGAAACGCCAAAGGTACAGTCTGCTGAGCCACCAAAACCGCCTAAGCCAGTTTACGAGGAGGAAGCTCTGTTAAACGAGCAGGAGAAAAAGCAAGTCGAGGCATTTGCCGCAAAGATTGATTTGACCGATTCCACGCTTGTACTGCAGTACGGCGCAGGTGCTCAGAAAAAAATTGCCGATTTCTCGGATAAAACGCTTGAGAATGTTCGCTCGAAAGATCTTGGTGAGACTGGAAAGATGCTCACCGACCTTGTTGGAGAGTTAAAGCAGACAGGAGAGCCAGAGGAAGAAAAGGGCTTTTTTGCAAGCCTTTTCAAAAAATCAACCGGAAAGATTGAGGCGATGAAGGCGCGTTACGAGAAGGCAGAGGGAAAGGTCGATGAGATTGTCGATATTCTGACGAAGCATCAGGTGCAGCTGATTCAGGATGCTGCAATGCTTGACCAGATGTATCAGCTTAATCAGACCTACTTCAAGGAGCTTTCTATGTATATCCTTGCCGGAAAAAAGAAGATCGACATGGCAAAGGATACCGAGCTTGAGGCGCTTCGCCAAAAGGCCGTCTTAAGTGCCACACAGGAGGATGCGCAGGCGGTAAGCGATTATGCATCCATGATTGAGCGTTTTGAGAAGAAGATCCATGACCTTGAGCTGACGCGCATGGTTGCGCTGCAGATGGCACCGCAGATTCGCATGGTGCAGAGCAACGATACCGTCATGGCTGAAAAGATTCAGTCCACCATTGTTAATACAATACCACTCTGGAAAAACCAGATGGTTATTGCAATGGGCGAGAATCATTCCAGCCAGGCAGCAAGTGCGCAGAAGGAAGTAACCGATATGACCAATCAGCTGCTGTTTTCCAATGCACAGAAGTTAAAGCAGACCACTGTCGATATTCGAAGAGAGTCCGAGCGCGGCATTGTAGATATCGAAACGCTGAAGCAGACAAATGGCATTTTGATTGACACGATGAACGAGATCATCAAGATTCAGAATGAGGGACGTCAGCAGCGTAAGCAGGCGCAGGAGCAGCTCGCACAGATGGAGCAGCAGATGCGCGAGAAGTTGCTCGAGGTCAGCAAGTAGTGGTAGCCCGGTAGCTTTACGAGGCATGATTTACCGGTAGTTTTACGAATGGCGGATTCGGCGATGGCTTTGTCGGCGTCACTTTTCAGCGATGCCCACTACGTACTTTTTAATCATACGTTATTTTGAGCAGCTCGCTTCAACGTTCCGCCTCGTAAAGCACATCCGCCTCACTGCCGTTTTGGTTACGAAGCACTTGCTTTCTCCAGCGCGCGCGTAATCGCGTCCAGAAGAAGCGATGCCGTGTATTGAGAGGCGTCCGAGTAGGTTACGCCCTGCAAGCTTTGGGACGATAGAATCTGCGATTCAAGGCTTTGCAGCACGGACGGAACGAGCGGGTACAGCGTTGCTACCGATTGTGCCAGATTGCGGGCGCGAACCGAGTTAATGTGATTTTTGTCCACACATACTATAATATCTACCGTATCGCCGCCCAGCGAGACAGATGCGGCATAGCTTCCTGGTATGTAAGGCCCAGAGAGACTGATGGCATCCGATAAAGAACCGTTAGAAATCACTGCGGAAGCAGCAGCGGATTCTGTCTGGTTTTTCTTCGGGAGGGAACGGCTCTGGTCTTTATCCAGATGCAATGCACTTACAAGCAGAATGGCAAGAAGGACAAGAATCACAACGATCACGGCAGTCCAGATAAGATTTCTGGATTTCAGGACAAGAATTTTTGTCTTAGAACTCATGGAAGGCTCCTGAAACTGATTGTTACAACTTATGAAAAGACACGCTGATTTATACATTCGTTGTAATTTGTTACAGAGAACTTCCGGTGATTAACTTTAGATAATTAGATGATCAACTTCAGATAATCAGATGGTTAACGTCAAATAATCAAATGAGAGAATAAGACAAGAAAAGAATAGAAAAGCAAAATCAGACAGGATAGACAGGAGTAAAAAACTATGAAAGTAGCTATTGTTACAGACAGCAACAGCGGAATTACACAAAAGCAGGCACAGGAGTTAGGCGTATATGTGCTGGCAATGCCGTTTCAGATTAACGACGAAACTTATTATGAGGACATTACGCTGACACAGGAAGAGTTTTACAAGAGACTGCGCGACGGCGGAAACATTTCCACCTCTCAGCCATCACCGGGCAGCGTCACCGATCTGTGGGATAAGCTTTTAACGGAATACGATCAGATCATTCACATTCCAATGTCAAGCGGACTTTCCGGCTCCTGTCAGACTGCAATTATGCTAGCGCAGGAAGAAGAGTATGAGGGAAAGGTCTATGTGGTAAATAACCAGCGAATCTCCGTTACCCAGCGTCAGTCTGTTCTGGACGCAAAGGGCATGGCAGAGGCTGGCTATGATGCACCGGCAATTCAGAAGCGCCTCGAGGAGACCAAATTTGACTCCACCATCTACATCACACTTGATACGCTGCATTATCTTAAGAAGGGCGGCAGAATTACACCGGCAGCGGCAGCACTTGGAACCATTCTTCGCTTAAAGCCGGTACTTCAGATTCAGGGTGAAAAGCTTGATGCGTACTCTAAGGCGCGCACCTATAAGATTGCAAAAAACACCATGCTGGAGGCAATCGCAAAGGATATTCAGAACCGATTTGATGGAAAGACATCACCGGCGGATATTCACATTGCTATTGCACACACCGATAATCTGGCAGCGGCAGAGGAATTTCGTGAGGAAGTAAAGGCAATCTATCCGGGACATGACATTTATATTGATCATTTGTCCTTAAGCGTAGCATGCCACATTGGACCAGGAGCGCTTGCAATTACTGCAACAAAAGTGTTGAAATATTGATAAATTAATGCATAAAAAAACGGGGACAAACCAGAAATGTGGTCTGTTCCCAATTTTGTTTAAAGCTTACACTGGCAGCATAATCGGCTTTCGCTCATGAAATACGGTATAGTAGCGGATTCCACAAGATTCCAAAAGAGCAGGCACCTTATCAAAATCGTATGCCGTGTGCTCTGGCTTATGACCGTCTGAACCAATCGTGAGAATTTCGCCGCCTAGCTCATGGTAGCGCTTTAACACGTACGGTTCTGGATTTGGATTGTCCAGACCATACTTAAATCCGGCTGTATTGCACTCAATTCCCTTGCCCTTCTCAATTAAAAGTTTCAAGATCTCATCAATAATATCCTTATAATCAAGAATCGAATAGTTGTCGCGTTGCCCCGGCGCATAGCGCACAATATAATCAATATGACCGTACACATCAAAGCAGTCAAACTGGCGAATATTTGCGAGCGTGTCCTCGTAATATTCCAAGATGCCCTGCTTTTTTGTTTTGCCTGCCCAGTACTGCGGATAATACGGATCAATTCCCTTAACCACATGTGTTGAGCCAATAATAAAATCCCATGGGCAAACCTCAGCAAAATCTTCAATGCTGTGATGGTAATCCGTGCGAAGACCAAGTTCAACACCGATTGCGATATGGGCACGGTGCGCATACTTTGGAATCAAGCCCAGCAGCGTCTCATAATAAGTAAACGGGTCAATGCGAAACGGACGAGATTCTGGCTGACTTGTCTCATTTTGTTCGGCAGAATTGGCATTTGCACTTCCACTTCCAGCAGCATTCGTATCGGTCTCTTCCTCCATTGCTGTATAACCAATATCTTCGTGATCGGTAATACAAATTTCTGTAATGCCTTTTTCAATTAATGTTTCAATTTGTGTTTCAACCGGTGTATCTGAGTCAGTTGAAAATGATGTATGAACATGAAAATCTGAGTGTATCATAGCTTATCGTTGTCCTCCTCATCTTGGACTGTTAGGATAAATGATCCTTATCAAGAATACGCCGTCTATTGATAAAAGTCAATCTGAATTGATC
>CAVFYJ010000005.1:17364-59931 GCA_963626545.1 Acetatifactor sp.
AAAAAAAAAACAAAAAAACAAAGAAAAACACTTGATATATTTGTCGGGATAAGGTAAAATATCAGTAATTGATTATATTTTAACAATACACAATGTGATAATATAATCTAATAAATTCTTTTAGGAGGAATTAAAAATCATGGCAGTAAAAGTTGCAATTAATGGTTTTGGCCGTATCGGCCGTCTTGCTTTCAGACAGATGTTCAACGCTGAAGGTTATGAAGTAGTAGCGATCAACGATTTAACAAGCCCGGCTATGCTGGCTCACCTGTTAAAGTATGATACCGCACAGGGAAAGTATCAGTACGCTGATACCGTAGTAGCAGGAGAGGATTATATCGAGGTTTGCGGAAAGAAGATCACTATCTACAAGATGGCAAACGCAGCTGAGCTTCCGTGGGGAGAGATCGGTGTAGATGTAGTTCTTGAGTGTACTGGATTCTATACTTCCAAGGCTAAGGCACAGGCTCATATCGACGCTGGTGCAAAGAAGGTTGTTATCTCCGCTCCGGCTGGAAACGATCTGAAGACTATCGTTTACTCTGTAAATGAGAAGACTCTGACCGCTGAGGATAACATCATCTCCGCAGCTTCCTGTACAACAAACTGCTTAGCACCTATGGCTAAGGCTCTGAATGATTACGCTCCAATCCAGAGTGGTATCATGTCCACCATCCATGCTTACACCGGAGATCAGATGATCCTCGATGGACCGCACAGAAAGGGTGACTTAAGAAGAGCACGTGCTGGTGCTGCTAACATCGTTCCAAACTCTACTGGTGCAGCTAAGGCTATCGGCCTGGTTATCCCAGAGTTAAACGGAAAGCTGATCGGTTCCGCACAGCGTGTTCCGGTTCCGACAGGTTCCACCACTATCCTGGTTGCAGTTGTTAAGGGCAGCGACGTTACCGTTGAGGGTATCAACGCAGCTATGAAGGCAGCAGCTTCCGAGTCCTTCGGTTACAACACCGATCCGATCGTATCCTCTGACGTTATCGGTATGAGATTTGGTTCTCTGTTCGATGCTACCCAGACTATGGTTTCCAAGCTGGGCGACGATCTGTATCAGGTACAGGTTGTTTCTTGGTATGACAACGAGAACTCCTACACCAGCCAGATGGTTCGTACAATTAAGTACTTCGCTGAGTTAGCATAAGTTTCGCTTAATCGCAAAGACCTACGGGGTCCGGTCTGAAAGGACCGGGCCCTGTTTTAATACGCGGACAGCATAACTGCCCCGTAATCAGAAGGGAGAATATTCCATGTTAAAGAAGACTGTTGACGATCTTAAGAATCTTCAGGGAAGAAGAGTTCTTGTTCGTTGTGATTTCAATGTACCGTTAAAGGACGGAAAGATTACCGATGATACTCGTATCAAGGCTGCACTGCCGACCATCCAGAAGCTGATCGACGGCGGCGCAAAGGTAATCCTGTGCTCTCACTTAGGTAAGGTAAAGAATGGACCAAGCGAGAAGGAGTCCTTAGCTCCTGTAGCAGTAAGACTGTCCGAGAAGTTGGGCAAGGACGTTGTATTCGTATCCGATTACCACGTAACCGGCGAGGCTGCAACCAAGGCTGTAGCACAGATGAAGGACGGAGATGTTGTTCTTCTTCAGAATACCCGTTTCCGCGGTGCTGAGGAGACAAAGAACGGTGAGGAGTTCTCCAAGGAATTAGCAGATCTTGCAGACGATTATGTATGCGACGCATTCGGTTCCGCACACAGAGCACACGCATCTGTAGCAGGCGTTACCAAGTTCATCAGCGCTAAGGGCGGCACAAACGCAGTTGGTTACTTGATGGAGAAGGAAATCGCTTTCTTAGGAAACGCAGTAGAGAACCCAGTTCGTCCATTCGTAGCAATCCTCGGTGGAGCAAAGGTAGCAGACAAGTTAAACGTTATCTCCAACCTGCTTGAAAAGTGCGATACTTTAATCATCGGTGGTGGTATGGCATTCACCTTCTTAAAGGCTCAGGGTAAGGAGATTGGTAAGTCCTTAGTAGACGATACCAAGCTTGATTACTGCAAGGAGATGATGGAGAAGGCTGAGAAGCTCGGAAAGAAGCTGTTACTTCCAGTAGATAGCACCGTAGCTGACAACTTCCCGGATCCAATTGATGGACCAATCGATGTAACTGTAGTACCGTCTGATCAGATTCCGGCTGACAAGGAAGGTCTTGATATCGGAACGAAGACAGCAGAGCTGTATGCTGAGGCTGTTAAGTCCGCAAAGACCGTTGTTTGGAACGGACCGATGGGCGTATTCGAGAATCCGACTCTGGCAACGGGTACCATTGCAGTAGCAAAGGCTCTGGCAGAGACTGATGCCATCACCATCATCGGCGGCGGAGATTCCGCAGCAGCAGTAAATCAGTTAGGATTTGCTGATAAGATGAGCCACATTTCTACAGGCGGCGGCGCTTCCCTTGAGTACCTTGAGGGTAAGGAGCTTCCGGGCGTAGCAGCAGCTGACGACAAGGATTGATCAAAACCTTTAGGTTAGCCGCGGGGTCTGACCCCGATTAGGTAGTCAAAAAAAGAAATGTGAGGAATGATAAAAATGGCAAGAAAGAAGATTATTGCCGGCAACTGGAAGATGAACATGACACCTTCTCAGGCTGTTGAGCTGGTAAACACATTAAAGCCTTTAGTAGTTAACGACGAAGTAGATGTTGTATTCTGCGTTCCGGCTATCGACTTAGTACCGGTTATGGAAGCAACAAAGGGAACCAACATCCAGGTTGGTGCTGAGAACATGTACTTCCAGGATAAGGGTGCATACACTGGAGAAATCGCTCCGGCTATGCTGACTGACATCGGTGTAAAGTATGTCATCATCGGACATTCCGAGAGAAGAGAATACTTTGCAGAGACCGATGAGACCGTAAACAAGAAAGTGTTAAAGGCTTTCGAGTATGGTCTGACCCCAATCATCTGCTGCGGCGAGACTCTGACTCAGAGAGAGCAGGGCATCACCATCGACTGGATCCGTCAGCAGATTAAGATCGCTTTCCAGAACGTAACCGCAGAGCAGGCTGCTACAGCAGTTATCGCTTACGAGCCGATCTGGGCGATCGGAACTGGTAAGGTTGCTACAACCGAGCAGGCACAGGAAGTTTGCGGCGCAATCCGCGCATGCATCGCTGAGGTGTATGACGAGGCAACTGCAGCAGCAATCCGTATCCAGTATGGCGGCAGCGTAAGTGCAGCAAGTGCTCCAGAGCTGTTCGCACAGCCGGATATCGATGGCGGCCTTGTAGGTGGCGCATCTTTAAAGCCGGATTTTGGAAAGATTGTAAATTACAACAAGTAATCAATAAGTAAATATTTCCGGCTCTGGCTCTGCTTTTGGTAAGGCAGAGCCAGCGTTTTCTAAAAACAAGAGCCGGCACGAAAGGAATATTATGAGCAAGAAGAAACCAACCGTATTAATGATTCTTGACGGCTATGGCCTGAATGACAAAGTAGAAGGCAACGCTGTAAAGCAGGCAAATACACCTGTTATGGACGATCTGATGGCAAACTGCCCGTTTGTACAGGGACAGGCAAGCGGACTGGCTGTTGGTCTTCCAGAAGGCCAGATGGGCAATTCTGAGGTAGGACACTTAAACATGGGCGCAGGCCGTATCGTATATCAGGAGCTGACCCGTATCACCAAGTCCATTCAGGACGGCGATTTCTTTGAGAACGAGGCATTTTTAGCAGCTGCGAAAAACTGCAAAGAGAATGGTTCTGCACTTCACCTGATGGGTCTTGTATCCGATGGTGGCGTTCACAGCCACAACAGCCACATCTACGGACTGCTTGAGTTCGCAAAGCGTCAGGGCATCGACAAGGTATTCGTTCACTGCTTCTTAGACGGCCGTGACACTCCGCCGGCATCTGGTAAGGAGTACGTTACCGCGCTGATGAATAAGTGCGAGGAGCTTGGCGTAGGCCAGGTAGCATCCGTTATGGGTCGTTACTACGCAATGGACAGAGATAACCGTTGGGATCGTGTTGAGAAGGCATACCGTGCACTTCGTTTCGGCGAGGGTAATCAGGCTAAGTGCGGCGCTTGCGCAATTCAGGCATCCTACGACGAGGGCGTTACCGATGAGTTCGTTGTTCCGACCGTAGTTGTAAAGGACGGCGAGGCAGTAGGCAAGATTCAGGACAAGGATTCCGTTATCTTCTTCAACTTCCGTCCAGACCGCGCAAGAGAGATGACACATGTATTCTGTGACAACGAGTTTACTGGATTTGATCGTGGACCGGCTAGACCAGACGTAACCTACGTTTGCTTCACCGATTACGATACCACCATCCCGAACAAGCTCGTTGCTTTCAAGAAGGAAGAGATCACTCATACCTTCGGTGAGTTCCTTGCTGAGAACGGCTTAAAGCAGGCCAGAATCGCAGAGACCGAGAAGTATGCACATGTTACCTTTTTCTTCAACGGCGGCGTAGAGCAGCCAAACGAGGGCGAGGATCGTATCCTTGTAAAGTCTCCAAAGGTTGCCACCTACGATTTACAGCCAGAGATGAGCGCATATCAGGTATGCGACAAGCTCGTTGACGCCATCAAGTCCGAGAAGTACGATGTCATCATCATCAACTTCGCAAACCCGGATATGGTAGGCCACACCGGCGTACAGGCAGCAGCAATCAAGGCAGTTGAGACTGTTGACGAGTGCGTAGGAAAGGCAGTAGCAGCCATCAAGGAAGTAAACGGACAGCTCTTCATCTGTGCAGACCACGGAAACGCAGAACAGCTGATTGACTATGAGACCGGCGAGCCATTCACCGCTCATACCACCAACCCAGTACCGTTCATTCTGGTAAATGCAGATCCATCCTATACCTTAAGAGAGGGCGGTTGCTTAGCAGATATCGCACCGACCCTGATCGAGTTAATGGGAATGGAACAGCCGAAGGAAATGACCGGAAAGAGCCTGTTAATCAAGAAGTAAAGAATAATAAATAAAAATAGGCAAAGAAAAAGGCCCCCGAAAGGGGGCCTCAATTTGTATCAGACGAATTATAAATAATAGAATTGATTTTTATGCCTTCTTCTTGGTAAACAGTGTCTGGCAGCCTTCCTTTGCAAGTACAAGGGAAAGAACAACCAGTAAAGAACCAAGGATTGCACGGATCCAGTTCCACATATCAACAGCGTTGGTAACGTTTGCGTAGATGGTCTGCAGCAGGGAGATAACAGTAACAACAAGCATGAATGCCATCGGGAAGATCAGCATCTTGTTGTTCTTTCCAACCTTTCCAAGCCATGCAGCAACAGCCAGAAGACCAAGTGCAGCAAGCAGCTGGTTGGAAGCACCAAACAGTGCCCAGATCTTTGCGTATCCAGTCATACCAAGACCAATACCAAGTACAACAGTGATGATAGTAGCAACATAAGGATCAGTCAGAATTCTCTTAGCGCCGGTAGCTTCCTTGTAGGTCTGTCCTGGCTCTAACCAGAACTCCTGAAACATGTATCTTGCAAGACGAGTTGCAGTATCCAGAGAGGTCAGACAGAAAGCAGATACAGCGAGGATTAACAGAGAATAGATAACATTCTCAGCACCAGCTAAGAACGGGATCTGTGCGCACATACGGGAGATACCAGTTGCGAATACAGCAGTCGGAGTGGTGATTCCGTCTGGAACGTACTCAGACCAGATATAACCTACAGCACATACAGAGATGATTGCCAGTACACACTCGATTAACATACCGCCATAAGCGATCGGAAGAGCATCCTTCTCCTTATCCAGCTGCTTGGAAGTAGTACCAGAAGCAACCAGAGAGTGGAAACCAGAGATCGCACCACAAGCGATGGTAACGAACAGTGCTGGGAACATGGTTCCAAGGGAAACACCAGAACCGATGGTAGCGTCATCAACAAAGCTGGTGAAAGCCGGGATGTCGATGTTTGGATGAGCACCGAAGATACCAACAACGGCAACGATCATCATACCGTACAGCAGGAAGGAGCTTAAATAGTCTCTTGGCTGTAACAGAATCCATACCGGGGTAACAGATGCGATTGCGATATAAATACCAACAATGATCATCCATGTGTCACCGCTTAAGTAGATCGGATGCCAGTTCAGACCGATTGCCATACATGCAACGATAACAGCAACACCGATAATAGTAGCAACTGAGATCGGAGCATTCTTTCTGTAAACGAAGATACCAAAGATGATGGCAACTAAGATGAACAAAATAGAGATCATAGCGGTAGAAGCGTTTGCAGAACTTGCTGCAACGTCCAGAACGCCCTCAACATCGTAGGTAGCCTTGAATGTATTTGCAACGATAGAAGCAAATGCAGCGACAACCAAAATCAGGGTCAGATAAGCAAATGTAAGGAACAGTCTCTTTGCGCGCTTACCGATAGAAGTCTCGATGATCTCACCGATGGACTGACCCTTGTTTCTTAAGGATGCGAACAGAGCACCAAAGTCATGAGTCGCACCGAAGAAGATACCTCCGATCAGAACCCACAGCATAACCGGGATCCAGCCGAATACAGCTGCCTGGATAGGTCCGTTAATCGGGCCTGCACCAGCGATTGAAGAGAAGTGATGTCCCATCAGGACAGGAGCCTTAGCCGGAACGTAATCCTGGCCATCCTCCATTGTGTGTGCAGGGGTTTCTTCCTTGTTTTCACCAAGGCCCCACTGTTTTGCCAGCCAGCCGCCGTAGAAGATATAACCGGCAACCAGAATGGCAACTCCTACTACGAGAAGTACAACAGCATTCATTTTTGTTTCCTCCTTTTTTTCGTGACAGAGAGGAGAGTCTTTTTCAGCGGTCGTCCAGCCCAGTTCGTGTAGATTTTTTTCGAAGCACAGTCTCGTGCTGCAATACGGTAATCCATCCAACCGTAAATCGACATGCGATAGTCCCTGTGATAACGTGTTTTTGCAATAAGCTTTTGCACTTCAGGGGCTATAGACTCTGCCAGAAAAACAACGGACACGTATGTATACATGTGGTCCTTTTTCGGCTCAACACGTGACAGGCCTTCCTCAAGCAGCACATCGCTGTATTTGCGAAACGTCTCCGCATCCAAGTGGGGTACCCGAACAAAGAAGACATATTCGTGGGCTTCCGCCGCCCACAGCTGCGCTTTCTTGACCAGAACATACTTCTCAGAAAACGAATGAAAAGCAGCTTCTGCGTTCACTGGAAGATCCTTATAGGAGGTATCACGGATAACGTCAAAGTAGTCACTGTAGGACAGCAACAACCTCTCAAAAAATTCGTCTGATGATAATTCCATAAAAACCTCCTAGCCTCTGTCTGATAAAAATGATAAATGATAATGGTATTGAAAATTTATCTTGATAATCGTACCACAAAAAATATCAAACCGCAATGTGCAAAAATAATCTAACCCTAACATATTTTATTCTTTTTTTATAAAATTGCATGAAAAATTTAAGCATTGCACAAAAAAAGGGCGTATGGTATCATTTTTTGCAGGATATCTGGGATGAAAAATGGAGAATAGTGGAGAATAGTGGGGAAAAATATGTTGTTAAAATGGATAAAAGAGCGCATGGAGGCACGAACTGCCTATTTGACTGAGAGCACGCGAGACCTGTCAAATCCTGGCTGCGGCTGGTACCACCTTTATTCTTTCGATCTGGCAGAGGAAAGCTCCCTATATATTGCATGTGAAGAGGAAGAACTTGTGCTGCTTCGCATCGACATTCATGCGTTCCGAAGCTGTGAGCAGATCCCCAAAGAGGCACTTGACCGGGCAGATCGGATTCTCACCTTCTTTACACAGCATGGCAAAGGCATCATTCTTCGCATTGTCTACGATACCGACGGGCATGGCATGGAGCATGAGCCATCTTCGATCACATTTGTGAAAAGCCATATGAGACAGCTTGGAGAAGTGATCAAAGCGCACGCGGGAGAGATTCTTGTCCATCAGGGCCTTTTTGTCGGCAGCTGGGGCGAGATGCATGGCTCCAAATTTTTGATGAGAGGACGCATGGAAGAGCTGGCTGCGACACTTGCACAGGCAATCGGCGGTACATGCCCGATCGCCGTGCGAAAGCCGGTGCAGTTAAGAAATATAGAAAATAAAACGGCCATTTCGGGTACATTCACACTATTCAATGACGGTATCTTTGGCTCAGAGACCGATCTTGGAACGTATGGCACTGTGCCGTGTGGAAGTGAAAAGAGTGATGGAAAAAGAGATGTTCAGTCATGGAGCTGTCAGTCATGGAACCTTCAGCCATGGATACGTCAGGACGAGCTTGCCTGGCAGCAGAAACAGATGCAGCGCAGCTTTTGCGGAGGAGAGGCACTCGGTGGGATGGTTACGGACATGGTTTCAGGTACAATAGATATTTCATCAAAAACAGATCCTTCGGTGCCCTCTTTTACGATACTTGACTGGCATCAGGCAGTCGCTGATCTTGCAAAAATGCATGTCAGCTATCTAAATAGTATGTATCGACAAGAGTTACTTGACGACTGGAAGGCGCAGCGTGCCGTATGGAATGGCGAAGAGATGAGCGGATACGACTATATTGGACGTCACCTTGGCTATCGCTTTACTGTTACTTGTGTTACCTGTACTCGTAGAAACAACGGCATACTTCAAATCACAATACGTAACACTGGCTTTTCCAATCTGTGCGAGGAAGCAGTCTGCAAATTGATTCTTATAGAAAAAAAAGAAATAGAAAAGAATGAAATTGGAGAAAATAGAAAGCAGACAGAAGATAATAACTCAATTCAATGCTTTGAAATCACTTGTGATCCTCGTACATGGGACAGTGGTACAGACACAAACATCACGATTGAATGGCCAAAACAAGTTTCCAAAGGTGAATTCAAGACCTATCTTCAGCTCACGCGAAAAAGAGACGGCCGTATCCTCGCATTTGCCAACGAAGAATACGACCGCCAATTCGGGGGCGTTTTGTTAGAAATTTAGAAAAAAGAGGGGATCTTATTGGGGGCCGGCAAGTCTGTTGAAACGGTAAGACTTCCTAATTCATATCCGTATTCCGTAAGCGCTTGTGTATTTGCAAACAGGATCGTGCGGTTAAGGGTGAGATCGGTGCACTTCAAATAAAGTGTATAGGTATTCGTATCGCTTTCATTATGCAGACTGCGTATATCGATCGGAACGGTAAACGAGGAAGTCTCCCCGCTGTTCCATAGGCGGGGATCGGTATCAACGGTCTCCTCAGCAATACACTCCCCAGTGAGATCAGAAACTACATATACCGTTACATCAAGAGGGCGATAACAATTCGAAAAGCCTACATTTCGAATCCTTACTGTTAACATTCCCGTATCATCAAACAGCGGATAAAATTTGAAAGATGAATTGTCAAGAACATACCGATAGCCAAGATGACGCTCAATATAATCATATCCATTCATGCCGTTCCAAAGAGTAGTGGAATTTGCATCCCCACTCTCAACAATGTCATTTCCAATCGTTGTAGTTCCAATCGTTGTAGTTTTCGTCATTGTAGTTCCAGTCACCGTAGTTTCTCTCCACTTATTCAGTACAGCACTATCATATGCGCTGTTTAGATATGACACATGCATTTGCGCAAGATCCTTTATGGCGTTATCGAAGTCATTATATACATTATCAATAGTAACCTCGCCGCCATTTGGCACATAACGGCACAGCTCATTCTGAAAAGCAAGCTCGTCCTCGCGTGTCCACGCATCACTGTAATTTGTATTGGCATCTGCTGCTACTTTATTCCCATAAGTGCCAGTATCATTTGCAGAGCCAAGTATTCCATCATTAAATAAGCCAAGCCGTGAAGCCAGGGGAGATGTTGGGAACAGGAGAGTTGGTTGGGTGATCCCATCGGCTCTCCCTTTAACAGCATCCCCGTCCCCAGCAGTACTGTCTCCAACAATAGTCCTCCAATGCGCAGGCGTGCGCACCGAAAGAAAAATAGAAGGATCGATTACATCTGCCAGCTTCTGAACCAATGTTTCCATCTCTCCATTTCCGATATGGATCGTATTGTTCATCTCTCCCCAGTTTCCGACAAAAATTCCCTGCATCAGATAAACAGAAGGGGCGTATTGATTTACAATCGGTCCGACCTGCTCCATATGCGTTAAAATCTGTGACAGCTCTTTGGGCTCGTGTGCTAAGTTTTGTCCGTCCCAATCATATAAAAAACGCACAATCAACTGATTACCTCTCTGAGTCCACGCAGACAGAATCGAATCAATTTCTGTTAGAGCAGTATCGGTCAGATCACAATTCGCATAATTCGTCAAATTGATTTCAAGCAGAGCTAGTCCTGGTTCTGAAGCAGAATCAGATGATGTGTTATTCGCACTATCATTAGCTAGATTCTGTGATGACTCCGTTGCCGTATCGGGCTCATTAGCTGTATTTGGAAGTGAAAGATCGGCATCCTCCGCCAGCAGATAGCCGTGAATCGTGTACCAGCCAATATAAGGATTAGTAAGTGCATTGGTAGACTCTGTATAGTGATACTGTGTGTAATCAGCAAAACATAGCCTGTGACAAACAAGAACGATCGCCACTGCCAGTACAAGGCCAATAAGAAAAACAATACCTATAATATTCACAATAACAGCAAAAAGACGATGAGAACGCTTTCTTTTCAAAATGAAACTCCTTTTCAGTTGATCAATCAATTGGATATCAATTAGATATTAATTAGATATTAATTGGATATTAATTGGATTATAGCATAGATTCTATACTTTGTAGATTTACTCTATACATTCTGTACTCTGTACATAGTAGCATCACTTTTTTTTATTTACAATATTGAAATAATTTTAAATAGTTAAATATATTCACTTTTGTAGCATATAGTCCCTTTCATGGACAAGAATAGAATCTCTCCATACAATAAAGTAAGAGCAAGCAATGAAATCAAAGAGGCATCATATGTTAAAACTATTAGTAATCGCTGGTCATGGCGAATCTGATCCTGGCGCACTCGGAAATGGATATCGGGAAGCTGAGCGAAATCGTGCGATTGTCACTGCCATGCAGGACTGCTTCTTGGGTGCAGACATTGATCTGCATGTCTACGACATGAATAAAAACTGCTATAAGCAGATCAAAAATGGCAACATGCCAGACTTTTCACAGTATCATTACGTCTGTGAAGTGCATTTGAATGCATCCACCAATCCGTCTGCAAACGGCTCCATGGTCTATATCAGTCAGTCCGAGAACGGTCACAGTGTCGAAGATCGGATTCTCGAGAATTTATACCGTCTCGGTTTTGCCAAAGCCTGGGATGGGGTAGTGGTGGCGCAGAGGCAATGGAAGAATGGTCTTCTCGTACAAGAAACCTGCCGCAGAGCTGGTGTCAGCCATACCCTCCTTGAAACCTGCTTTATCACAAATGAAGTAGACATGGCACGCTTAAACAATAATATTCCACGAGTTGCGCAGGCGATAGCCGATGGCATTATTGATGGCTTCCATGTGCGCCGCAAAAATAGTGATGTTGCTTTTACTCCATTTTAAGAAACAATAAAATCGCCTCTTGCCATTTTCGACAAACTATGCTATACTTCAATACTTGAAAGCGCCAACGTGCGAAAATATGAAGACAAACAATTAAAAGCATAAAGAAAACAGGAGAAAAAAGGAGACCACCATTATGAATATGGAATTTTACAGAAAGCTGCCAACCCCAAAGGAGTTAAAGGAAGAATTTCCGGCAAGCGAGAAAATACAGAAAATCAAAGCCGAGCGCGACGCTGAGATTCGCGATATTTTCGATGGCAAAAACGATAAATTGATTCTTGTCATTGGCCCATGCTCTGCCGACCGCGAGGATGCCGTCTTAGAGTACATTGGCCGTCTCGTAAAGGTACAGGAGAAAGTAAAGGATAAGATCTTCATCATTCCGCGTATCTATACAAATAAGCCGCGTACCGTCGGAACTGGTTACAAGGGTATGCTTCATCAGCCAGATCCGGAGAAGAAGGAAGATATGTTAAAGGGTATCATTGCCATCCGCGAGCTTCATAAGCGTGCCATCGAGGAGACAGGCTTTACCTGTGCAGATGAGATGCTTTACCCGGAGAACCATCGTTACTTATCCGATCTTCTTTCCTACGTTGCCGTTGGCGCTCGTTCCGTTGAGAATCAGCAGCATCGTCTCACCGCATCTGGTCTGGAGATTCCAGTCGGCATGAAGAATCCGACTGGCGGTGACATCGGTGTCATGTTAAATTCCATCGTAGCAGCACAGAACAGCCACACCTTCCTTTACAGAGGCTGGGAGGTTAAGAGTCATGGCAACCCATATACACATGCGATTCTTCGTGGCTATGTCGATAAATTTGGCAACAACATGCCAAATTATCATTACGAAGATATCCGCAACCTCTACGAGCAGTATCAGAAGCGAAATCTTGACAATATGGGTGTCATCATCGACACCAATCATTCCAATTCTGGCAAGCAGTACGAGGAGCAGATCCGTATCAGCAAGGATGTTATGCACAGCTGCCACATCTCACCAGAAATGCATCACTTCGTAAAGGGACTGATGATCGAGAGTTACTTAGAGGATGGCAACCAGAAGGTTGAAGAGCACTGCTATGGAAAGTCCATCACCGATCCGTGTCTTGGTTGGGACAAGACCGAGAAACTGATCTACGAGCTGGCCGAGCTGTGGTAAACAAATAGGAAATAGCTGCTTTTTAAGTCAAAAACGGTATTGACAGATTTTATGAAAAATAGCATAATACAACAGGGGGCAGTGAGAATTGCCAAATAATCTGGGAGGCAGTACAAGACTGGTAAGCGGGTGCTGTCTCTCACGTTTTGTTACACTCTGTTGAAATACTTTAAGTTTAAAGTGATAAAATGAATAAAGGAGTTTCATTTACTATGGAAATGGAAAAGAAAGTCAACCGTTCACAGCTGCAGCAGCCACAGAATGTGATCGACCTGGTGGAGGTTTTTCAGTTGCTGCTTCATAGGTGGAAATTGCTGTTTGTGGCACTTTTAGCGGGTTCTGTTTTGGGTGGTGCATACTGTTCGTTCCTGCTTGAGACCACATATCGTGCAGATGCGAGTCTTTACGTTGTCAGCAGTGAGTCAATTCAGTCAGTGTCGGATCTGCAGTTAAGCTCCGCACTGATAGAGGATTATACGTACATAATCAAGAGCCGTACCGCGCTCGAACGTGTAATCGACAAGCTTCAGCTGGATATGGACTACAAGCAGTTAGAAAGTCTTGTTGGTGTCACTAATCCGAGTTCCAGTCGTGTCATCAGTATTAGTGTTACCACCAACGAGCCGGAGAAGAGCCGCAATATTGCAAACGCATTGTTAAATGTCAGCGTTGAGCAGATCAACCAGATTGTCGGAAATGGTAAGTCCGTCGTCATTGATGAGTCTGTTATCCGTTCCGTTGTAACACAGAAGCCATCCATGACAAAGTACATCATGCTCGGTGCTATGCTTGGATTTGTTCTGATAGCGGGTATTTTAGTCGTGCGTATGCTTATGGATACCACAATCAAGTCTGAGGAAGATGTGGAGCGTTATCTTGGTGTTCCGCTTCTTTCCAGCATTCCGTATGTAAAGAATTTCGGAAAGGAGGAGAGAAAATGATCGATTACGTACAAACGCATGGAGATACGACAACTGCACGTACAACGGTCATGCATCCGTTGATTGAAGATCTTCCTTATGTTGCGCAGGAAGCCGTCAATATCCTTCGTGGAAACATTCAGCTGAGTGGAAATGGAATCAAGGTCATCGCTATTACCAGTTCGCGTAAAGAGGAAGGTAAGTCTTCTGTATCTGTACAGCTGGCAAAGAGCTTTGCCGCATTGAATAAGACAACCGTTTATCTGGATTGCGATATCCGTAAGTCAAAGACACTTCGTCGTTATCAGATTAACGAGCAGGTAGTCGGACTGACCGAGTATCTTTGTGGAAATTGTCGTCTGGAGGATATTGTTTACCAGACGGATAACCCATATATGGATATGGTTTTCACTGGTGCGGTTGCACCAAATCCAAGTGAACTTCTGACCGATACCTTATTCGATGATTTGATGGAGACATTAAGACAGTCCTACGATTATGTAATTGTTGATACACCGCCGATCAATGATGTTATCGATGGCGTGGTTGTAAGCAAGCGCTGCGATGGAACAGTGCTCGTTCTCGAGCAGGCTGTTACCGAGCGAGCAGATGTGATTCGTATGAAAAAGCAGCTCGACTATGCCGGCGTTAAGGTGATTGGTGCTGTTTTAAATAAGGTAGGCGCAGATCCAAACGGATATGGCTATGGATATGGTTATGGGGGGGGGGTACGGTCGAGAAACTGATCGCAAAGACAAAAGGAAGAAAAGAAAAAAATAATCATGAGTGGACATGAACACAGGTATGAAGTCTCCACGCCCATGCGGTGCATAGCTCCTATGGACGTGATACTCTGCCAGATTTGATAGACATCACCACAGACACAGAAGGCAAAAAACGGAGTAAATGAAGGAGAATAACGGAGGTATTATGGAATGGCAAATAGAAGACGTCGTAGGCGAGAGGATTCAGGCGTTTCGAGGGTACTGTATGTATTGCTTGTACTGGTGCTGCTGGTGGGTATGGGATGTCTGTTTTACTACTCACGTTCACAGTCGAAAGAGCGCCAGGAGTACATAGAAAAGCTAGAAAGTAAGGAAGCGGGGACGAAGACGTTTGTGACGCAGGTTGAAGAGACAGAGACGGAAACTGAGCTGGAGAGTGAGACGGAAAGTATAAGCGAAGCTGAGATAGAAACTGGGGGCGATACACCGGAAGCCTTCTACAGCTGCTTTCCGACACTGAAAGTGCAAGATGGAGAACTTGCATTAAGTGATAAGATCGAGGTTGCAGCTGGTCAGGACGAGTATGATTCCTATGATGCATGGATTGTAGTTGGAAAAGACGATGCGCTGCATGATTGATGAAGTTTGACAAAAATGGCTCTTGACTTGTTATGATCAATGTAGGATAATATAGGCATGGCAAATACATATACTTTCGAGGAGGACAGCCGCAGGATCTCACTAGTTATATCGGGGGGGGGTGCTGCGGCTTTTGTACGGAAGGATAAAAAAGCATGTATTGAAAGAAACTCTGTTTTGGAGGGTAAATATTGAAAGAAAAACCTGAAAAATCAGTGATTTAGAGCCTGACATTAATTGTAATTGTAGGAAGGGAGAGAATAATGAGCGATACATTTCATAAGAAACAGACAGCTGAGACGAGCCGCGCCGGTAAGCAAGGAAAGCTTATTAAGCATTGGAAGCTAATAGCGATTTATCTGATCATTTTTGATGTGCTGGCGATTAACTTTTCATGGATGCTTGGTTTGCTGCTTCGCTTCGATTTTCGATATTCAACAATTCCTGGTGAATATTTGCATGCGTATATCTATTTTGCACCCATTTACACAATAATAGCGGTATTGGTGTTCTATCGTCTGCGTCTGTATAACAGTTTGTGGCGTTTTGCCAGCTTTAGTGAGTTAACCCGTAGTTTAATAGCTACCGTGATCACAGGTTTGATTCATTGGATTGGTATTACGGTAATCTTTTGTCAGATGCCGATTTCTTATTATCTGGTGGGTGTTGTCAGTCAGTGTGTATTGACTACAGGTGTTCGATTTGCGTACCGTTACGTCAATCTTGAGCGCAGACGCTGGTCAAATGATAAGGCAGAAGGCAAGCATAACGTCATGGTAATCGGTGCGGGCGCAGCTGGTCAGAGCATTTTGAGAGAAATGAAGACCTCAGATGAGTTGTCTACAATTCCAAAGTGTGTGATCGATGACAACCCGAACAAGTGGGGGCGTTTCATGGAAGGTGTTCCGATTGTTGGCGGTCGTGATAGCATCATGGAGTCGGTAAAGAAGTATAGTATTGATCAGATTATGTTTGCGATTCCGACTGCATCTCCACAGGTAAAGCGCGACTTCGTGAATATTTGTAAGGAGACCAAGTGTGAGTTAAAGAGTCTTCCCGGTCTCTACCAGTTAGCAAAAGGTGAAGTTTCCCTAAGCAAAATGAAGCCAGTAGTAGTTGAAGATCTGCTTGGTAGAGGGGCGATTAAGGTAAATATGGATGAGATCTTCCAGTCCATAAAAGGCAAGGTAATCTTAGTAACCGGCGGCGGTGGTTCTATCGGAAGTGAGCTTTGTCGTCAGATTGCAGCGCATGAGCCAAAGCAGCTGATCATCTTCGATGTATACGAGAACAATGCATATGAGATTGAGCAGGAGCTGCGTCGTAACTATAAGGATAAGCTGAATCTGGTAGTACTGATTGGCTCGGTAAGAGACAGCCGCCGTGTTGATATGATATTCAAGAAATATCGTCCCAATATCGTATATCATGCAGCAGCTCACAAACATGTGCCGCTGATGGAGACAAGCCCGAATGAGGCAATTAAGAATAACGTAGTTGGTACCTATAAGACAGCATATGCAGCATTAAAGTATGGAACCGAGCGTTTCGTACTGATCAGTACCGATAAGGCTGTTAATCCGACCAACATCATGGGTGCCAGCAAGCGTTTGTGCGAGATGGTGATTCAGAGTATGGATGCAATCAGTGCGGCAAGCCGTATGGATTTGCTTCCGTATCTGCATTCCCATCGTGATGGAGGGAAGAATACAAACCATGATCCGGAATGTCAGGCAGAAGTTCAGCATGAGTACATCCATAATGAGGATAAGATCACTAGCATCGAAAGCATTAGGAACAAAGATCGCAAGGGTACACAGTTTGTAGCAGTGCGTTTTGGAAATGTGCTTGGAAGCAACGGTTCGGTTATTCCACTGTTCAAGAAGCAGATTGAGGCGGGTGGTCCTGTTACAGTAACACATCCAGATATTGTTCGATATTTTATGACGATTCCAGAGGCCGTTAGTCTTGTACTTCAGGCAGGTACTTATGCATGGGGGGGGGAGATCTTTGTACTTGATATGGGTGAGCCGGTAAAGATTGATACATTAGCAAGAAATCTGATAAAACTGTCTGGCTATGAACCGGATGTGGATATCAAGATAGAATACACAGGACTTCGTCCTGGGGAGAAGCTTTTCGAGGAAAAGTTAATGGCAGAAGAGGGTATGAAGCAGACCGATAATGCGTTAATTTATATTGGAAAGCCGATTACATTTGACGTTGAAAAGTTTCTTGGACAGCTTGACAACCTTGCAAAGGCGTGTTATGATAATGATGACCATATTGTAGAGATGGTTGAGGGAATGGTCACTACTTTCCACCCAGTAGGAGCGCATCCGACAGGAAAGGAAATGGTATCTCCAATGCAGGAGGCAGCTGCTGCAAAGGCAAAACAAGGAGAGGCAGCTGGGGAAGTTAGGAAGGTGATAGAAAAAAGTTAATCATTTGAAAAAACGTCGCGTTGTCGCGTTTTTCAAGGATTGATGGAATAAAGAGCTTCGCTGTTCCGCCTGAATGAAGGCGGAATGGCGAAGCTTACTTTTTGATACGAAACGTCATGCGTTTGATGTCAGACGAAATCTGACCATTGTTTAGGGCAACAGTGCAACCGGAAAGACAACTCTTGTTGAGATGATACGCAAGTCACATCTTGATACAAATAGTGGCGTGACGGTTTCTTGCTGGAACCCCGTGCGCCATCAATCTGCATTTTGTGGGGTGGGTAGACCAATTATCTATATGGACTGATGCATGTGCAAGGAATAAGAGAAAAGAAGGAGGAATGTTATATGCTTCATATAAAGTTTGGAAAAATAAAAGATGCTGTGTACAACACTTCTCTATTTTTCAAAAATCAATATGACCCAAAATGGCTTGAAGATGAAGAAGTTCAGCAAATGATCGCCGATATCGACAAGTCGAAGGTTCTTGGCAGTCATGCGATAGAAAGTCCTGTTATGGGCATTATTCCTCCGACATCTCTTTCCGGAGGAGTAAAGACCCTGATCTTGATCAAGGAAATGCCTGAGCAATTATTTAACGCATCAAATTGCGGAGATAATTGTGCTGGTTGGCTTCTGCGAATCGGCGAGAAGCGGGATGTTACCGTGAATCTAAGACATATCATGGATTTTGGAGAGAAACCGTTTGAAATTCATGTGGTGAACACGGATCAGATTGTGCGGGACATGGACAGTCTTGCTCATATAGCAGGGAGGTTCGTGTAAGTATGAAAGGCATTTATCATGTTATCGTCCAGAACCGATATCTGAAATATGAATTTGATATCAGACGAAATTTGACCATTGTTCAAGGCAACAGCGCAACTGGGAAAACGACTCTTGTTGAGATGATACGGGAGTCACATCTTGATACAAACAGTGGCGTGACGGTTTCCTGCGAATGTCCATGCCGTGTGGTAGAGGGCGATCTTTGGAAGGATCAAATTAATTACATCAAGAATTCAATCATATTTATCGATGAGGGATCGTCCTTTGTGGAGTCGGAGGAGTTTGCATCTTTGGCAAAAGGCAGCGGCAATTATTTTGTGATTGTAACACGCGAGAACCTTGAGATGCTTCCGATCAGTGTAGAAGAGGTATATGGAATAAAGAGTTCCGGGAAGTATGGAACATTGCAGCCTGTATATCATGAAATGTACCGCCTGTACGATACAAACGACAAAGCAGTAACATTGGTTCGTCCGAATCAAATTCTGGTTGAGGACAGCAATTCCGGTTACGAATTCTTTTGTGCGGTTGCAGACAAGAATGGTTTGCAGTGCAGATCAGCGCAAGGGAAATCAAACATATTTACCTGTCTTACTGAAGCAGGAGAGGAAGAGGAAATACTGGTCATTGCGGATGGTGCAGCTTTTGCGTCTCAGATGAATCGGGTCGCACACCTTGTAAGCCGAAATAAAAAGATACATTTATATTTGCCAGAGTCATTTGAGTGGTTGTTGCTTGTCAGCGAAATCATCCAGGATGGTAAGCTTCGGGATATTTTGGAAAACCCTTCGGAGTATATCGAAAGCTCAGAGTATTTCAGTTGGGAACGATTTTTCACAGCACTGTTGATTGAAAAGACATGCGGAAGCTATTTGCAGTATAGTAAAGCGAAATTAAATGACAGTTATCTGCAAAAGGGAATTCAGGATAAAGTACTTTCGCATATGCAGGGGATTTGCTTTAGGAAGCAAATGTAACATCAATGTATCTGGAACCCCGTGCGCCATCAACCTGCATTTTGCGGGTTGCGTCCGAGAATGGCGGCGTAACACAGAATTGTGATGCTGAGAGCAACAGAGAGAACATAAAAACAAGGATTTTATGGTTGAAAATAGGAGAAATTGATGCTGATAGACACGCCTGGCGGGCTTCTTGAAAATATGGGTTGATGACGCACGGGGTGGGTAGACACACCGCTCTCTGAAAATGAGATGTACATAGTAGTTCACAGGGTGAGCGAAAAAAAGAACCACAGAACTGTGGTGATAGAAAAGGGAGAACTTAGTAATGGACGAGCGTTTTCGCGGGATTGAAAAGTTTGATAAAAAAGTCTGGCTCGCCACGCCAACGATGCATGGCGAAGAGTTGAAGTATATGACCGAGGCATACGAGACCAACTGGATGTCCACAGTCGGCGAAAACATCAACGAGGTGGAGACAATAGCGGCTGAGAAGTCCGGGATGAAGTATGCGGTGGGACTGAGCTCCTGCACCGCTGCACTTCACCTGTGCTGCAAGCTCGCCGGTGAGAGACTGTATGGCAAACCAATGATCTCCCACGGAACGCTTGAGGGCAAGCGCGTTTTCTGCTCAGATATGACTTTTGACGCAACGCTCAACCCCGTGGTTTACGAGGGCGGTATTCCTGTGTTTATTGATACGGAGGAGAGCAGCTGGAACATGGATCCCGTTGCTCTGGAAAAGGCGTTTGAAATGTACCCAGACGTGAAGCTGGTGGTGGCCGCCGAACTCTACGGATTCCCCGGACGGATTGATGAGATCAAGAGGATTTGTGAAAAGTACGGTGCGCTCCTCATTGAAGATGCCGCCGAAGCAATGGGCGCAACGGTGGACGGCAAGCAGTGTGGAAGTTTTGGAGACTACAGTGCTATCAGCTATAACGGAAATAAGATCATCACGGGTTCTTCCGGCGGTTGTCTGCTGACGAATAGCTTGGAGGATGCGAACAGAGTTCGTAAATGGTCCACACAGGCGAGAGAAGCCGCACCTTGGTATCAGCATGAGGAAGTCGGTTACAACTATCGCATGAGTAATGTCATCGCCGGAGTAATAAGAGGACAGTATCCGCATCTGGAGGAGCATATTGAAGCTAAGAAGGCGGTCTACGAGAGGTATAGAGATGGTCTTAAAGACCTGCCGATAAAGATGAACCCGATCACGAAGGGCACTGAGCCGAACTACTGGCTGTCTGCGCTGATTATAGATAAAGAGGCCATGTGCCCACAGGTCAGGGACGACCACAGAGCATTATACAGGCCGGAACCCGGCAGGTCCTGCCCGACCGAGATTCTGGAAACGTTAAGCTATTTCAACGCCGAAGGACGGCCCATCTGGAAATGTATGCATCTCCAGCCAATGTATAGAATGCACGAGGCTATCGGCAGAGACGGCACACTTCGCTGCCGTACCAACGCCTACATCGAGGGTGGCTGCGTAGATGTCGGGGCGGATATCTTTGAACGCGGTTGCTGTCTGCCGAGCGATAACAAGATGACGGCAGGGGAGCAGGATAGAGTGATTGAGATTATTAAGAGATGCTTTGGATGATCTCTTACTGTGAATAACGCTCACTGAATGGAGATAAAAGAGAATAGATGATAATACTTTGGATTATCCTTGGGATTGTGATTGTAGCAGCTGTGGTTGCTGTGATTGCCGGGGTAGCGGATGTGGTGAGCCACATAGAAAGCCGTCACAAGCCCTATGGACCATATGAAAAATACATAAAAAGACCGTTGGATGCATTTCTGGCGACCGGGGCACTGATCGTTTTCAACCCGATCCTGTTGGTTACAGCAATACTTGTAAGAGTGAAGCTTGGAAGCCCTGTATTATTTTGTCAGGAGCGTCCGGGGAGAAATGAGAAAATTTTCAAGCTCTACAAGTTTCGTACGATGACGGATGAGAGAGATGAAAACGGGGAGCTGTTGCCAGATGATGTAAGACTTACAAAGTTTGGCAGAGTTCTTAGGAGTACGAGTTTAGATGAGTTGCCAGAGCTCCTAAATATCATTAAGGGCGATATGAGCGTAATCGGACCGAGACCGTTATTGGTTTCTTATCTGCCATATTATACGGAAGAAGAGGCACATAGGCATGACGTTCGTCCCGGACTTTCTGGGCTTGCGCAAGTACATGGGAGGAATTGTGTGACATGGGATGAAAAGTTCTCGTGGGATTTGAAATATACGCAGAAAATCACTTTTTATGGAGATGTGAAAATCGTTCTGGAGACGGTAAAAAAGGCGTTTATCAAGGTAGAGGGCGTGGAGCTGAACCACGAGGGAAATTTGGCGGAAATCAGACAGGCAGAAATAGACGAACACAAAGCTGTGGGCGTGTAAAAGAGAACAGTTTAGGAGAGGCAACATGAACATTCTAATTTTAAGTGCAGGAACGCGGGACAAAATTGTTCAATATTTCAAAAAGACATTTGATGGCATTGGAACCGTGATAGCCACAGATGCCAGCGAGTTGGCACCAGCCATCTATGATGCCGATAAATACTATATCGTTCCCGCAATCAGCGACCAGAGCTACCTAGATATTATTTTAGACATCTGCAAGAAGGAAAAAATCAAAGGTGTTCTAAGCCTTATCGATCCAGAGCTGAGTCTGCTGGCCGCCAATGAGGAAAAGTTCAAAGCAGTAGGAACTACTGTGATCGGAAGCTCCTACGACCTTTGTGAGATGGCGTTGGATAAGATGCAGATGTATGAGTGGCTTAAATGCCACGGCTACAACTGCGCTCACTCGTGGATTGATAAGAATAATTTTTATAAAGCCGTAGATGCTGGTCAGGTGACGTACCCTGTGTTTGTTAAGCCATATCGCGGGTCAGCTTCTATCAACATTTCCAAGGTATATGACAAAGAAACAGCTGAACTGCTGTTTGCTCATGAAGACGGGCTGATGCTTCAGGAGTTTCTGGACGGTCAGGAAATCGGAGCAGATGTCTATATTGATCTTATCAACGGCGATGTCGTTTCAATCTTCACAAAAAAGAAAATCAAAATGCGTGCTGGCGAGACGGATAAGGCTGTGAGCTTCAAGGATCCGAAGTTGTTTGAGCTTATAGAAAAGTTTGTGCTTGAAGCCGGATACCGGGGACAGATCGATATAGATATCTTTGATGTGAATGGCGAGTATTACATATCCGAGGTTAATCCCCGCTTCGGCGGAGGTTATCCACACGCATACGAGAGCGGCTGCGACCACATGAAACTGATCCTGAATAATCTGAACGGCGTGGCAAATGAGAAGAATATTGGCGCATATGAGGATGACATCTACATGATGAAATATAACGAAATGAAGGTATTGCATGATGTTGGGTGAGGGTGTGAGAAGCACAGGCTTTTGGTCATTGGACACCTTGAAAGGAAGTCCAATACGAAAACGTGTGTCAGAATTAGATAAAGTCAAAAAAGAACATCGCAGCAATGACGAAGCATTAGATAAACTTTTCAGACATGCTATTAGTGCCGTGTTGTATTATAAGACCATTACAAGACCAGATATTGCTTTATTTCCAGTTGTATCAAAGAAAGAATACATGGCTGACTTTGAAGCGTTTCGCTCAAAAGAATACATGGATGAAGATAAGCTGCATGAAGTCTATACCAGTGGTTCAACAGGAACGCCATTCATGGCGTTCTTAGATAGCGAAAAAATGCAGTGGCATCAGGCCGGTTTGATAAATCTGAATCGTTCAATCGGATGGAATCTTGGTGACTGATTTTTGTCTTTCCGTGTATGGGGCATATCTCATACCGGTAGTAAGTTGTCTCAATTTATGTCAAATACAATCCCAGTTGATTTCGATGATAGGAAAGAAGATGCGCTGATCTTTCTTTTGCCCAAACTTCCCAATAAGACCATCATAAAGAAACGAATCATTGAAAACAGTGCGTTTGGCGTCATGATGGGATTTTTTAAGTCTTTCATCTGACATTTACTTGACGAAGGGAGCAGGGTGGATATAGAGATAAATGAAAAGAATTCAAAGGTTTCGGCGTGTTACCGTAAATGGAGCTGTGCTGTATAAGGTGAAAGGAGAAATCAGATGATAAAAGACAAACGAATGACTTTGGTGAAAAGTAAAAATGAAATTAACTATTGGCTATTCAAACCGTCAATATTATCCTTATATTACAACGATAAAGCTCTTGGGCATGACCCCGAACTAATTTACAGAAAATCCCTGACGCACAAGCTACATATGATTTGGTATCTTGTGTTCGGGGGGGGTACAGAATTTTATATCTTGGACAGAAAGATGAAATTCTGTCATATGTAGCGTTTGCGAAAGCAAACAAAAGAATTTTGAAGGATTGCGGAGCAAAAGATTACTACACGATCTTCTTGTGGACATATCCTGAGTATCGGGGAAAAGGTTTGGCGACCTTAATGGCAAAGACGATGTTGAATGAATTGTCGCTGGACTACAAGCATTTTTATAAAACAATCCTGAACGATAACACTCCGTCTATTTGCGTGGCTGAAAAGAGCGGGTTTCACTATGAATGTGATGCCATTAAAACAGGTAAACTGCGCACAATCCAAAGGTTGACTGACATGAGCAAAGTGTCGAATATGGATTCTACAAAATTCAGATTGTATGTCTACGATAGGCAAACATACGATACTGATGATGAGAAAAGGTTGAAATTATGAAAATACTGTACATAACTACGATCGGTACTACGATGAACTTTTTTAAAGCTTTCATCAGGCAATTGCTTGACGATGGGCACACGGTGGATATAGCGACAAATGAAAAGGATTCAAAGGTTTCGGCGTGTTACCGTGAATGGGGGTGCACAGTATATCAGATCGATACCTCGCGATCTCCCTTTGATATGGGAAATGTAAAGGCCATCAGGCAGATCCGGCAGCTTGCCGCAAAGGGAAAATATGATATTGTTCATTGCCACACTCCGATTGCGGCTATGTGTACTCGTCTTGCATGTCGGAAAGTGCGTAAAACTGGTACAAAAGTGATTTATACCGCTCACGGTTTCCACTTTTACAAGGGTGCGCCGTTGAAAAACTGGCTAATGTATTACCCGGCGGAGAAGATTTGCGCACACTTTACTGATGTTCTGATTACCATCAACAAAGAGGATTACGCTCTGGCTCAACAGAAAATGAAAGCGAAGCGAGTGGCGTATGTTCCCGGCGTCGGCATCGACCTGAGCAAATTCGGGCAAGCCACAGTCGATAAAGCCACAAAACGCAAGGAACTGGGCGTTCCGCCAGATGCGACATTGCTCTTATCTGTTGGTGAGTTGAATACGAACAAAAACCATGAAACAGTCATCCGTGCAATTTCAGATTTAGATGTGTACTACATGATTGCCGGAGAAGGTGATCTGAAGGGACATTTGCAGAGTGTTATAAACGAGCTTGGTCTGACCGAACGGGTGAAGCTGTTGGGTTATCGTATTGATATGACCGATTTGTACAGGGCGGCGGATATATGTGTGTTCCCGTCCTTCAGAGAGGGGCTGGGAATGGCGGCGATTGAGGGAATGGCTTGCGGACTGCCCCTTGTAGCCGCAGACAACCGGGGTACACGGGACTACTGCTGCCACGGCGTGAACGGATTGGTTTGCGAGCCGTCAGACATTTCCGCCTTTGCCGACGCGATTAAATGTCTGTCCGCTGACTCGTGTCTGCGCCTCAAAATGGCAGAAGCAAATACGGAGGCAGTAAAAAGATTTGACGTTATCCAGGTAAATAAGCAGATGGACAGGCTATATCAGAGGAGTTAGGAGGCACTTGAAATGTCCGAAATAAAGTTATCTTTCGTAGAAAAAATAATGCGCTCAAAAATTCAGCATTATGATGCCGACAGATACTGGAAATACCGCAACCTTGTGATAGAAAATCGGGGGGGAGTCTCTTTGCTTCTGTACTTAATCGGTTTCGGCTTCTGTATATAAAGCGTTGTGATGCGTTTAACAACGCCAGTTTGGGGACGCACATGGGATTTGGAGCCGCGTTTAAAACCGTTCCCAACTTTCCCCATGGCTTATATGGAATCATTGTCAGCCATAATGCCGTTATCGGAGCTAATGCCACGATTTTTCATCAGGTAACAATTGGGGAAGGTAAAGGCGGAGCACCTGTGATCGGCGATAACAGCTTTATTGGCGCGGGGGCGAAGATTATTGGTAAAATTACAATAGGCAGCAACTGCAAAATCGGGGCAGGATGCGTTGTAACGCACGACGTTCCGGACGGCGCAACAGTCGTGCCGGAGCCGCCGCAGATTATTTTGAAAGGATAAAGGCTATGCAGAATCGGGTTTCCATTATTATGGGTATATATAATTGCGCTTCGACATTACCGCGAGCAATAGATTCGATTTTGAATCAGACATATGACGGATGGAAGCTCATTATGTGTGACGATGGTTCGGCAGATGATACCTATGCGGTGGCGGCTGAATATCAGGAGCGATATCCAGAAAGGATTACCCTGATTCAGAATGAGAAAAATATGGGTCTTAACTATACGCTGAATCATTGCCTCAAGTATGCAGACACAGAGTATATTGCTCGCATGGACGGGGACGACATATCGCTTCCGGCAAGGCTGGAAACAGAAATTCGCTTTCTCGATGAACACCCGCAGTATGCGATTGTCAGCTGTCCAATGATTTACTTTGACGAAAAAGGTGATTCCATGACGGGCAAAGGGAACGGCGAGGTCGATATTCGATTCATATCCAGAGGCACGCCGCACTGCCATGCGCCATGTGTGGTTCGCAAAGAGGCGTATGATGCGGTAGGTGGTTATACGGTAGCTAAAAAACGGCTTCGCATGGAGGATTGGGATCTATGGGTCAGAATGTACGCCAAAGGGTACCGCGGTTATAATCTTCGCGAACCGCTGTACAAGATGTTTGATGGCAGAGACGCATATAAGCGAAGAGCATTCAAGTTCCGATTGAACGAGGCAAGGATGAGTGCTTTTGCGACAAAGGAACTTCATCTCAGCCCTGTAAACTATATCTATTGCCTGCGTCCGATTCTCGTCGGCCTGCTGCCAAGCCCGGTTTATTCCTATCTGCATAAAAGAAAGGGGAGACGCTGATGATCCCGAAAAAAATACATTACTGCTGGTTTGGAAGAAAGCCCAAGCCAAAGCTGGCTGAAAAGTGCATCGCAAGCTGGAGAAAATATTGCCCGGATTATGAGATTATCGAATGGAATGAGGATAATTTTGATGTCAATCTGAATCCGTATACGCAGATGTGCTTCGAGCAGAAAAAATGGGCGTTTTTAAGCGACTATGTTCGGCTTTGGGTGGTTTATAAATATGGCGGCATTTATTTTGACACAGATGTTGAACTGCTCCGTAATCCGGATTTCCTTCTAAATGCTGAAGCGTGGTTCGGCTTTGAAACAGAAGGTGAGGTTGTTACGATGAATAGTGGCCTCGGCTTCGCCTCGGTCGCAAGTGGCCTCGGCTTAAAAATGATGCTTAAGGAATATGACGCACTGCTTGACGGAAAGCATGGGGTTCGAATGTGCCCTGAGCTGAACACACTGGCACTTGAAAAACTGGGTTTGCGCAGGGATGGGAGATATCAGAAATTTGATTGGGGGACGGTATACCCCAAAGAGTATTTTAATCCATACGAAAGTACGACCGGACGGATTAGAAAAACAGAAAATACGGTTTCCGTCCATTGGTATATGGGCGCTTGCTTGTCAAAAAATGATATTCTGAGATCGAAGATCACAAAGCCCTTCCACCGGATATTCGGCGTAAACTGCTTTGCGTGGCTGAAGAAAAAATGAGATTGACGATATTTACACCGACATATAACAGAGCGGATAAGCTGGACAGGCTCTACCAAAGCCTGCTGCGCCAGTCCTGCCATGCATTTGAGTGGCTGATTATTGACGACGGCTCATCGGACGACACGGAGGGAGCAGTCACCGCATTCCAAAGCAGCGCGCAGGCTTTTCCAATCCGCTATATCAAACAGGAAAACGGTGGCAAGCACCGAGCCTATAATAAGGCACTGGAGCTGGCTAAGGGAGCGTATTTCTTTTGTGTGGATTCGGACGACTGGTTGGCGAACAATGCGGTTGAGCATCTTCTGAAAGCCTGCGAGGGGCTGAATGAGAAGCTGTTTATTGCCGCCTATAAGCAGGACGAGCAGGGAAAGCGGCTGAGTACGGAGTTTCCGAAAATACAGGAGTGCACCCTTTGCGAGCTGTCCGCCAAATATCAGTGTAGCGGCGAGTATTCATTGATTTTTCCAACCGACTTGGCGAGAAAATTTCCTTTTCCCGTATTTGACGGCGAAAAATTCATCACCGAATCTGTGATTTATGACCGGCTCAGTGCGGTCGCAGATGTTCGGCTGTTGCCGCAGGTCATTACGATCTGCGAATATCAGGAGGACGGATTATCCAACAATCTGAATCTCGTTATGAAGAAAAATCCGGCCGGCTACTGCCTCTATTTTATGCAGCGCATCGACATTGCTACGTCATTGAGGGATAGGATCATTACGGTCGGAAAATACCATTGCTTCTGCATGTTTGCGAGAGAACAAAGGAGCAAATATATTGGAAATCACAGGTGGCTGGTAAGGCTGACCAGGCCACTTGGCGTGTTGTTTCGCATCTATTATGTGAGAAAGAGAGGTTTTTGATATGCAGTTTATAATAAATGTCGGAATATTGATTTTATTATGGGTTGCAAACCTCTTTAACGGTACGGGGCTGGATCAGGTGTATCATGTAACAGACTGGGCGCAATGGATTACGATTCTGCTGTTTATAGTTTGTGTTGGTTATAAATTTTTGACTCGGCATGATATGCAAGTCGGAAAAATGAGCTTTTATACCTTTGGCATACTGGCATTGATCTTCATCTTTTCACCGCTGTTGAACGGATATGGATTTACGGCGGGGATTGAATATCTCTGGGTGTTTTGTCTGATATATTTGCTCGCACATATGAAAATCGATGAAAAAACCATGATGTGGACGGGTCTGGTCTATGGCGTGATGGGCTTTGCAATCCTTTACATATATAATTTCGGATCTGCGCTGAAAGGCTGGAACGAAAATTCCATTGCCATGATCGGTATGCACAGCTATCTGATCATGCTTGTGCTGTTTTTCAGGAGACATCGTTTCAGGATCAAGCTGATTCTGGTTGGGTTGGCGTTTTTGTTCTCCTATATGGTATCGCCGACAAATTCCAGATCCGGAATTTTGTTTGGATTCTTTGCAGTGTTGCTTGCAATCGGCATAATTCCGCGAAAGATAGTGACAGGAAGCCGAAAAATTACATGGCTCTGGTTATTGGTTCCGCTGTTTATAGCTAGTATTGTTGTTATGTTTTCCAAAGGCGGGTATATGTCGGCTCTGAACCAATGGAGTTACCAACAGTTTAATAAACCCATATTTAACGGCAGGGATGAACTTTGGAGCATGGGTTTTGACCACCTTGGGGCAAGCCCGCTGTTTGGCACGGGAAACCTGAATGCGGCAAACTGGCATAACAGTGCCGTTACATGCCTGTATGCGACAGGAATTGTGGGATTCGCATTTTGGATCGCGGTCTTCGCCAACATTCTGAACAGGGCGAGAGATTATCTGGACGATTATATTGTTACCGGCTGTTTTGTCGGCTTCATTGTTTTGTACGCACAGCAGAGTGTGGAGTTGGGATTTATTTCGGGCAATCCCACACTGATGGGTTATGTCTTGCTCGGTATGATGCTGGGACGGGTGAACTATTTGAGAAGGGAGAGATTGGATGATACCGAAGGTCAGTGTTATTGTTCCGATATACAAGGCTCAGGATTTCCTCTCCAAATGTGTGGACAGCGTTTTATTACAGGATGAGAAGAGTCTGGAGCTTGTTCTGGTGGATGATGGCTCTCCCGACCACAGTGGCGAGATTTGTGATGCATATGCCGGGAAAGATCATCGAGTTAAGGTGCTCCATCAGAGAAATGCCGGAGTATCTGCGGCACGAAACGCTGGAATCCAAGCGGCGGAGGGGAGATATATCGGCTTTGTGGATAGCGACGATTGGATCGATCCCGATATGTTCTCGCGGATGTTAAAGGCTGCGGAGGAAACGAAAGCAGATGTCGTCATGTGCGATGCGACCACAGTTTATTCCGATGGCAGAACCCAAGCGGATACGATGACTCAGTTATCGGGAAATCAGATTTTTTCAAAATCTGATTTTACGCCATCTCTATTATTAGAGATGGCGGGTTCCGCTTGGCGTTGTATTTACATAAATAATAAATACAACGACAAGCTTCGCAAGCATCCGCTTGCGTTTCCGCTTGGCGTCAAATTTTCCGAGGATCGCATCTTCAACCTATATGCGTTTGGGCAGGCTGATCGGGTAGCGTATGTCAAAGAAAGCTTTTACAATCGCTATATGAACGCCGGAAGTGCGGTACACCGCTTTCATGCGGACTATTTCGAGGCGTATAAGAAAGCGGCGGCGGCCATTGAAAATGCCGTATGCGATGTGTGGGAAGACGACGAGGCTTTGCAAAAAGCCTATGCGCATCAGTTCTTTTGCGGGGCGTTGGGCGCGGTCTGCAATTATTATTACAAGACCTCTCCCATGACAAATGCGGAGAGAAAAGCCGCCGTAAGAAGGCTCTGTGAGGATACGCAGCTGCAGGACATGCTTGCAAAGGCGGACAATCTTGAAAGAAAGGAACGCTGGCTACGGGAGAAAAAAACAGCCCTGCTGATTGCTTACGCACGGCTGGCAAATATAAAACATGGGAGATGAGGGAATGAAGTTAAGCGTAATTGTTCCGGTGTATAAGGTAGAACCCTATTTAGAGCGCTGTGTAGAGAGCATTCTGAACCAGACCTATCGGGATTTGGAAGTAATCCTTGTGGATGACGGCTCCCCCGATAACTGCGGGAAAATATGCGACGCATTTGCGGAGAAGGACAAACGGGTAAAGGTCATACATAAGGAAAACGGCGGGCAATCCTCCGCGCGAAACGCCGGTCTGGCTGTATGTGGGGGGGGTATTTTACCTTCGTAGACAGCGACGATTGGCTTGAACCTGAGATGTATCAAACCCTGATGAACATAGCGGAAAAATATGATGCGGATATTGCGGAGGGCGGCTATCGTTTCTACCGTCCGTGGAAGGTAGAGAATAAGATTTTGGAGGCAGAAGATACCGAAGAAATAAGAGAGTTTACCAATATGGAGGCACTGCGTGAGCTCTACTATGGCCCGCAGATGTTTGGCGGGCTGACGATTATGGTGTGGTCTAAAATATACCGTACCTCCGCCCAGGGGCATCTACGCTTTTCCGAGGGCTATATCAGGGAAGATGTGGAATACACGCCGAAAGCGTTTTATGCCGCAAACAAAATTGTAAAAATGGAAAAGACATTTTATAACTATAACATCCATTTGGGAACCGCTTCTAGCAGCGGCATGGGAACAAATCTGCTGAAAGTTCTTTCCGACATCTATGCCAGAAAGAGTCTGTGCGAGTATTTTGCTCATTGCCCGACAGAGTGGCTCAGAGATTATGAGCAGTCGGCGTATTACACGACCTTGATGAACGCCTACTATGAAAGCTGGAATCAGAGGGACAAACCGGAGTTTGCAAAATTGCAGAAAGAAATCTTGAGAGAATTAACGGAGAACAGAGAAAAGGTTCTCCTGAAATGTCCCGGGAAAAAGACAAAGCTGTTTTATCTGTCTCCGCTGCTGCTTTGCATCGCAACGAAAGCGGTCAGAGACTATAAAAAATATCGCTATAAGCTGCACGTTAAAATTACAGGAAAGAATTAAAAAACCCGAATACCAAAGCTTGGTATGAGAGCCCATATAACCGGAGGAAACGTCATGACATTTGCAGAATTGAGAGAAATGAAGCTGCTGCGGTCAATATACATGTCAAAAAAATCGGAGGATGTTTTATGCCAAAGATCAGTGTGATAATGCCCGCCTATAATGCGGAGAAATATATAGCGGAGGCGATTGAGAGCATCCTGAACCAGACCTTTGACGATTTTGAGTTCATTATTATTGATGACGGCTCTACAGACGGCACGGTGTGTGTGGTGAAAGGATATAGCGACAAGCGGATCCTCTTCTATCAAAATGAGCACAATATGGGTGTGGCCACTACGCTGAACCGCGGACTGGGGCTGGCGACAGGCGAATATATCGCAAGAATGGATTCGGATGATATTTCCCTCCCGGAGAGATTTGAAAAGCAGGTTTGCTACATGGACGAGCACCCCGAGTGTGCAGTGTTGGGCGCGGGGATCGAAATGTTTGTCGCACAAAGAGGGCAACGTACTTTTTCGCAAGCTGCAGAGGAGCTTAAGGTGGACTTGCTTTTTGGTTGCTGCTTCGCGCACCCGGTCGTTATGCTACGGGCAAGGTGTTTTGGAAAAACAGGTTTTCGGTATGATAATGACTTCAACAAGATGGAGGATTATGACCTGTGGGATCGAGTTTCGCAGGAGCATGATATTGCCGCATTGCCGGATATACTCTTGCAATACCGCATTCATCCAAGTCAGGTAACACAAAGACCCTCGGAGGAGAATAAACGGCAGATGAGGGCTTTGAAGCAGAGACAGCTGGAACGGCTGGGAATTTCCGTGAGCGAGGGGACAGCGTCTCCCTACATAGCCTATTGCCTTGGAGAACTGGAAACGACGGAAGAAAATGTGAAGGCGCTTGCAGCCGCCTTTTCGCTCATGGAACAGCGGAATAAAACAACAAAAATTTATGATGACGAGGTTCTGAAAAATTATCTGACCGGTATCTTGAAGGGACTGCTCAACAGCTTCCCCATGAGCACCGCGGTACGGCTTACAAAGGCGTGCGGCCTGAACTCAGCACGCTATGCTGCGGAGCGGAGCGCCCGCGGTGCGATAGCCAGAGTGGGGGGGGCAATCCGGAAAAGGAGCAAGCAATCAAAGCTCAGATCAAAAGATTTCTCCATCATTTCAAATAACTGCTGGGGCAGTTTTATCTATCAAAGATATGGCTTGCCGTATGCGACCCCGACGGCGGGACTGTATATTCTGGGTCATGATTTTGTGAAATTTGCGGGGAATCTGCAGCACTATTTGTCCTTGAATCTGGAGTTTATCCCGTGGGAGAGCTGCGCGAATTATATCGAGATCAGGGACGAATTCCCATATCCCGTTGCAAGGCTGGGGGATATTGAAGTGTATTTCATGCATTACCATTCCGAGGAAGAAGCTGCCGAAAAATGGTATCGCAGGGCGAAGCGGGTAAATACGGAGCATATCTTATACAAGCTCTCTCAAAGGGAAGGATGCAGCAGGCAGGACATTGAGGATTTCATGGCCTTGCCCCTTAAGCACAAGCTGTGCTTTGCCTATGATGAGGTTCCCGGCACAATTCATGTGCCGGAGTTGGAGGGCTTCAGAGGGGATGAAATGTCAATTGTTGATTCCTATGTGAACGAAGTCGATATACTAAATCAGCTGTAAAGGTGTGAGTTTATGTCAAAGGTGTCTGTTATCGTTCCAATCTACAATGTGGAGAATTATGTAAAAAAGACAATTGAATCTGTGCTACGTCAGACCGAGTCGGAGATTGAAATCATTCTTGTGGATGACGGATCGACGGACGGCAGCGGGCGAATCTGTGATGATTTTGCCAGAAAGGACGAAAGAATCCGTGTGATCCATAAGCCTAACGGCGGTCTTTCCTCTGCCCGGAACGCTGGAGCGGAGGTGGCTTCTTCGGACTATGTGATGTTTCTGGATGGGGATGATTATCTCAAAGACAATGCGGTGGAGAGGGTATATGAGACTATGCTGGAGTATCCGTCCGATTTTGTGCAGTTTCTCTACAGGGAGTTGGAGGAGGGACAGGAGCCGGTGGTGCAGCCGGAGACGCAGCCAGTCTACCGAGCGCATACCACGAAGGAACTTTTTGAAAATCTTTATAGTTTGGGCGGTGTGGCGGCATCTGCCGCAACAAAGCTATTTCGGCGGGAACTGGTGTTGCAGATTCCATTTGAGAATATTCGGCACGAGGACGAGATGTGGTGCACAAGAGCGTTTCAGAGAAATTTGGCAGTAACCTATCTGCCTGAGGAGATTTATTATTACGTGATGCGCAACGGCAGCATTATTCATAGCGAGTTCAACAGAAAAAAGCTAGATATTTTCAGCGTGTCGGAGGAGAGAGTCAATGCACTGCGGAAAGCCGGTCTTAACGATTTGATGGGTCGGGAGTATGCAAACGTGTTTTGCAGTCTTCTCGGATTATATAATGAAGCTCGAAACGCCGGTGACCGGGAGGCGGTATCAGAGCTGCGTGAAATTTTTGAAAAGCAAAAGGACGGGATCAGGCAGTACGCAAAGCTTTCGGGAAAATTTCAGGTATTATTTCGATTGATGTCACGGAATTTCACGGCGGTTGATATTTACCGGATATATTGGAGGATGAAGGAGAAACGTGAGCAGTAAACTAAAAAAATTAATTAACCCAATAGTTTTGAATATAAGTGCAAATCTAATATCTTTTGTAGTTACATTTACAATCAGCTTTTATGTTACGCCCTATGTTACGCAGAATGTTGGTATGGAGGCATATGGACTTGTTGGGCTGGCAAACAATTTTACAAGTTATATTACGATTATAACAGCGGCCGTAAATTCTATGGCAAGCCGTTTTATCATATTGCAATTACATAAAAATAACATCGAAAAGGCAAATTTGTATTTTAATTCTGTGTTATTTGCCAATATAATTTTTGCGATGCTGTCAATGCTGTGCTGCGCTGTTCTGATTCCCAATCTATCCAATGTGCTAAATATTAGCGAGAAACTTATTCCGGATGCGAAAGCTACATTTTTTTACGTATTCCTAAGCTTTTCGGTTGGGATGATTTTCTCTGTATTCAGCGTTGGATATTATACAACTAATAAATTGTATATCGGAGTATTTCGGACGATCCAGTCTGATTTGATACGAATTGTCCTTTTGGTTATTACTTTCAATTTTATTGGAGTAAAAACACAGTACACTGTTCTGGCTGCTTTTTTGGCGTCAATGGTTTCTTCAGTGTATGCCGTACGATTTACGAGAAAAAATATAGCCGATCTTTGTATTAATATTCGTTTTGCAAAGGCACGGGCGTGTCTCGAAATGATAAAGGGTGGAATTTGGAACAGCATATTAAGACTAAGCCAAGTATTACTGAATGGTTTAGATCTGATTATCACGAATTTGTATATTGGCGGCAGTATTCTCGGAAATGTCAGTGTGGCAAAAACATTTGCCAATATTATTATTACCATTATTGCCTCAGTATCGGATACATTCCTGCCAAAATTCCTGAAGGCATACGCAAAAGATGAAAAAGCGTTGATGGAGGAGTTCTATAAATCGACCAAGATACTCGGTTTCTTTTCAAGTATTATGATAGCTATGTTTATTTCGTACTGCGGAGAGTTTTACCAGTGTTGGCTGCCTGGCGAGGACTGGGTTCTGCTGAAGGGACTTTCTGTGGTGAGCGTAGCTACTGTTGCAATAAGCGGGCCTGTTTATTCCATGTTTTCACTTTATACAGTGGTTAATAAAGTGCGGCCGCAGGCACTTTCAACGCTCGTAATGTCTGTGTTAAGCATGGGAACGGTCTTTCTTCTTTTAAAGAGTACAAGCCTTGGGGTTTATGCAATTGTCGGAACAAGTGCAGTGTATGGAGCTATAAAAAACCTTACATACAATATGTTTTGTTTGAAAAAATATATCGGTTTGGATGTGAAAAAATGTTATGTAATTATTCTAAGGAATCTCCTGACAGTGAGTGCAATTGTATTCTGCACCCACTGGATAAAGGGATTGTTTGAGATCAAGGGCTTTAGTACACTGATTGCCAACGGGCTTATTGGTGGCGTGGTAAGCTTCATCGTGTACTTCTTAATTGGAGTTAGTCTGCATGATAAAAAGAGCTTGCTTTGTACAGTTTCCAATCGGTTAAGACGTGTCAAAAGAAAGTGATTTGAGGCAAAAATTTTAAACATCTGAATTGTCTTGGCGGATTTTAGAGCAAAAACGTAAAGGGAAGGAACGAAGGAACATGGATAAAATCAAATTAAAAAAGATTAATGTAGTCAGAAATGTTGTGAGCTTCACTTATGAAAAGCCGAAGGAAATAGAAAAATTCTTCTCACAGGAGAATGATTTTTTCTATGAGTACCCATGCGGTTTCGACCTGTCAAATGTCCCGAATTCGATTCTGGCAATTCCATTTGTCATGAATTTTATGCCGATTGCATGGATGACGAACACATCTATACATGTTGATGAATTGGACAAGTCTTTTTATGATTGTATTCCGCATATCCTGAACGGACTGAAAAGGGTTTACCCTGAGGTAAGGTTTGGCGGAGAGCTTATCGTAGACAAGGACGAGGAGAATATTTATGTGACAGATGGCAGACCGGCAATTTTGTTTTCCGGCGGTGTTGATGCAATGTCGGTTCTGGCATCACATTACAAAGAACAGCCGACACTTGTAAATGTGTGGGGAGCGGATGTCACTTTGGACGACTATGATAACCATGATGTAATCGATAGAGATTTGAGTGTAATTGCAAAAAATGTTGGCGTTGACTATTTTTATGTAAAATCTTCGCTGCGTTTCTGCTTCGTGGAAAGCGAGCTTCACAAAGAGTTCGCACCGATTTTAAAGGACTATTGGTGGCATGGAATTCAGCATAGTATAGGGTTACTGTCCTTGTTGGCTCCATATGATTATCTGTGTCATGTTCCTGTGAATTACATTGCATCATCGTTTACGGAGAAGCAGATAGGAAAGGTCAGATGTGTAAACTTTCCGTTTATTGATGATTGTGTGAAAATTGCATCAACAAAATGTATTGAAGATGGATTTGACCTGAGACGGATTGATAAGATTATGCAGATTATTGCCTTTGCAAGTGATAAAAACACGACATTAAACATGAAGGTTTGCTTTAATCCGATTTTAGGACAGAATTGCTGTGTGTGCGAAAAGTGCCTGAGAACGATAGCGGCCATTATTGTGGGGGGGGGTATGCCGTCAAAATTCGGGTTTCAAATTGAGAAGACAGTTGCGATACGGAGAATAAAAAATTACCTCAAGAAAAATATTGTTACCGGCGGCCCCTTGTCACATTGGGTGGCGTTGAGGGATTATGCGCTGGAAAATGATCAGTGTGATAAGGAAATGCTATGGCTGAGAAATTTTAAATTCAATACTTACAAGCCGAGTATATTTAGCCGTGGGTTGCATTTTGCCCAAAGAACCGCGAAAAAGATATTGGGAATGGGGAAGCAAAAACAACAATAGCTGAGTCGGAGAGGAATGAAAGGGGATGATCGTTTATCGTGGATAAGCATGCGTATCTGATAATGACGCACGGGAATTTTAAGATTCTTGAAAAACAGTTGAGACTTTTGGATGGTAAGGGAAATGACATTTTTATTCATGTCGACAAAAAGGTCAAGGACTTTGACTTCAACTACTTTTCAGGCATATGCCAAGTCGCTTGCGTTCAGTTTGTGAAAAAACGCATCAATGTGAAGTGGGGGGGGGGATAACACAGGTATTAACGGAACTTCTGCTGTTTGAAGAAGCATCGAAATCATACCACAGATATTACCATTTACTATCCGGTGTTGACCTTCCGTTGCATTGTCAAGAGTATATACACACTTTTTTTTCACAGGAAAATCGAGAGTTTATAGTGTGCTTAAAACAAGATCGTTTGAGCATATGGGATTATCAACGGTTGAGCAGATATAGATTGTCATCCAAAATCCACCCATGGCTCTTGGCAAAAATTAATGATTTCCAAGAAACAGTACATATAGATAGATTAAAAAAATATAAGTTTTCTTTTACACGCGGTTACAATTGGTGTTCTTTAACACATAATGCGGTCAGATACCTGATTGAGAACAGAAAACTGATAAAACGCATGACGAGGTTTTCGGTATGCGCAGACGAGGTCTATAAGCAGTTATTGCTGTGCAATTCTTCTTTTGCCGAAATGATCTACAGGGACGAAAACGGGAATACGGACGATCTGAGATTGGTTGATTGGGCACGGAAAGTAAAGGATTCGCCCCATATATTTACTGTTGAAGACTATGACATGATTATCAAGTCTCCAAAATTGTTTGCCAGAAAATTCGATGAGAAAACAGATATGCGCATAGTGGATATGATATACAACAAGGTTGAGGAAGAACAGCGTCTGGCAATGCACGATTGAAATAAAGAGTATTGGCTATACTTAGAAGAAACCGGAGGGTAAGCACATGAATATAAAAAGCTTTATAACGAACAAAATAGAGGCGTTATATACCATCAAAAATGAAAATAAAGCAACGCGGCAAGCATTTAAAGATCGTGATTTAATAATATTAGGGAACCATTCCAGACATACTGTTCAGGATGAAGTAAATCTGCATTACTGGTCTCCGAATGGTGAAATGGAAAACCTAGGTGATTACTTATCTGAGATAGTGGTTGGACACTATGCTGACCTTCATAAAAAAATAGAGGGGGGGTACAGACATTTGTATGCTATTGGTTCCATAATGGGCTTTGGATGTCAGGATGCGGTTGTTTGGGGAAGTGGATTACTTATGGATTATAGATTGTATATTTCCAGAATAAAGATGGCAAAGCTGGATGTGCGATGCGTTAGAGGGCCTAGAACCAGAGAGGTATTGGTTTCGAATGGAATTAAATGTCCGGAAATATATGGAGATCCAGCAGTTCTAATGCCTGAAATATATTCGTCGCAAGCGACAAAAAAGCACAAATGCACACTCATAACACATTTTGCAAAGGAGAATTTGAATTATGGCGAATATAATAGAATTAGTATGCTGACTACGGATTATAAAAGTGTGATAGATGAAATTGTTGCATCGGAGCTAATCGTCAGCAGCTCACTTCATGGTATAATTCTTGCGGAAACATATGGTGTTCCAGCCATTTTACTTGCAGATGCTTCCGTGAATATGTTCAAATATGAGGATTATTATTATTCGACCGGTAGAAAAAATATTATTTGTGCAGGTAGCGTGGAAGAAGCACTAAAACTCAAACCGCTTCCGCTCCCCGATTTAAGAGCAATGCGGGAAAAGGTGAAAAGTGTTTTCCCGTATGATTTGTGGCAGTGAGCAACTGAAAAAGAGAAGTTTGGGACGAGTTGACTAGGAAAGCATAGGAATAATAAGGCTAAGGTAGTGTCAAGTAATCTATGAAAAAACAGAGCCAAAGAAAAAGGCTCAAACGAACCTTGAAAAGTGCAGATATTTATTCCGATAAGCTCTCCGAGGGCTCAGGGCGTTGCCCTGAGAACCCACAAGGGACTCGTCCCTTGACCCACTATCGGGCTTTGCCCGAACCCATCCTAGCCGGAAGGCAGGAAAAGGGCGCAGTTGCGCCTTTTCTGCAAACTAGGATAATCCGAGAACTTTATGTCAATAGACTTTCGTGGCATATCCTCCCGGCTGCGCCGGTTCCGGTATTCCACGGTTCTATTGACAACAGTTCCGCTCCGGTGTTGCGGCGCCTTGTTGCATATTCAGGATGGTTTGCTGGCCGAGGAAGATTAGAAGTTGCCATTTGGCCGGCATGTTGTCGGCTCCTTCCAGAATATCAACCTTGTTAAGGGCTTGATATTTGGCGTATTTATGCGGACGCAGGAAGTTGTAATAAGCGACCCAGAGAGCCAGGTCATAGTTGGACCGTCGATGTTGTCAAAGCCGTTTGTGTGACGGTAGGAGGCCTTGTAGGTACGATTCAGCCGCTCAATCATCTGCTTGAACGGACGGTGTTCTGTAGAAACAGCATCATTGTTGATAAGTCCAATGACCTGTGTGACGGCAAAGGAAAAATCCCTGCCGAATTTTTTGGCAAACTCCATTGCTGCAAGAGGATAGGCACTATAACCGTCCGCAATGAACTTAAAGTTTTCTGGAAGCTTGGTGAGTCCGCGAAAGGCCATCCGCATTGCAAGGATGCACGGGTCGACACCCCGGTTATCGGACACCTGATAGCCTAGGATAGAGCGCGTGGCTGCGTTCATGATCAGCCAGATGTAGGTTTTGACGCCACGGATTTTGATGTAAGTTTCATCAGCTACAAAGACGTTGTTCTTCTCGTAAGGGTACTGATCTACAAAGGGCTTGATACATACGGCAGCGGTTTTACAGTAGTTGGCGATCTTCTGGTGGGAGATGTGGATGTTGTAGAGATCCTTTAAAGCCTGCGATGTTTTGCGTAGGGAAAGCCCAAGGTTGACGTGCATGGTCAGACATAAGGACATGACGTGGGCGTTGTGCTTGCTGAATTTAAGGGAAGATGCATTCTTTGGCAGGGAATTTAAGTCCATGCCAAAGAAATCTATCACGAACTGGCGGTAGATGTAGTGGAGTTTGTATTTGTTTTTGCCGTAATCCTTATCAAGATCAGCTTTGTCAACCTTCTTGAGATTGTGTAGGTAGTAAGGGCACTGGGGATTGACGCATTTGTGAATGATAAAGTGCTTTCGGTTTTTCTTCTGACTTAGGGCATGGCCACAATGAGGGCAACGCAAGGTGACTTGCTTGGCAAAACGGTTTTCCTCTGGAGAAAAGTTCGTGCTACAAACTTTGCAGCGAATCTGTCCGGCTTTTCCGTTGTTACGGTAGAGATAAGGCTGAGGAGCACCACAGCAAGGACAGCAAAGATCCTGCGGGATATCACAGGGCTTATGGCGTGCAATTGTCTTGATTTTAATGCCGTACCGAAACTCGAAATAAGGGATCAGGAGTCGCCAATCCCAGTCGTTTTGATGGATCTGGATTTTTGGCAGAGCATCCACCTTGAATTTCTGATATTTTGGAGAGTGAGAATCGTCAAAGGCCCACTGCTTAAGAGGAATATATCTACAGATAAAACTTAACAACCAGCAGATTTGTTTATGTTGGTATTGAATGAATTGAAGTAAATAAAGTATAATGTCCATGAGCATTGTCTCCTTTGTTAAATTGGAAGTTTGGTCACGGATAATTATAACAAAGGAGACAATGCTCTTTTTATTTGCAAACCTCCGAAAGATCAAGGTTTTAAAGGATTTAGAACAATAAAAAAGAGGTAGTATTTGACACTACCAGGCTAAAAGAGAGGCATGAATATGTATGAGAATTGGAATCATAACCATATATGAATCAACCACGAATATGGGTTCTTATTTGCAGGCATTTGCATTGAAGACGGTTCTTGAGAAAATGGGACATGAAGTCTTTTTTATTCAAAAAACACCAACCCTGCAAACAATTAAAAAATGCATTTTCAGGATAAATCCAAAGCGGGAATTTCTGCTGAGGATTAGAAAAGCTATTTGCTTTGCTCGGGATATAGAAAGATTAAAACTGATTCATCCTGATAAAATTGAAGAAAAACATATTGATCTGCTGATATATGGCAGTGATGAGATCTGGAATTTAGACAATCATTATTTTTGTGATCCGATATTTTGGGGGCATGGTCACGAACATACTAAGAAGATTGCCTATGCAGTAAGTATCGGTGCCATGAGTGCTGATACGGTGGCTCAAAATCAAGCTTTGTGCACAGGAGCGGAAAATTTCAGCGAAATTCTGGTCAGAGATGTCCGCACACATGAATTTGTCGAAGGTCAAATTGGCGTAAATACGAGTTATGTCTGTGACCCGACAATATTGGCACCACTGCAAAGCTATATCGTCAAGGGGCATACACCAGCTGAGCTGTATCTTCTGGTATACACCTATGGAGTGAATAAGCATATGGAGCAGGTGATTGTTAATTTCGCGAGAAAACATAATTTAAAGATTGTTTCACCTTGTTTTTGGCATGCGTGGGCAGATCGTGTTATAGAATGCTCGGCACTCGAGCTCAGTTCTCTTATAGCGGGAGCGCAGTATGTGTTTACATCTACTTTTCATGGTGCAATTTTTGCGCTTCTCAATCACAAGCAATGTTGTATATTTCCATACAGGGAAAAGGTATATGACGTAACGAAAAGACTGGGAGAGGAAGAACATATCATTCATGAGAATTGCGGCGAAGAAGAGTTTGAACGGATTATGCACATCCCATTTGATTCGCGGGAATTTGAGGGCAGGATTGACATGATCAGAAAAGAATCTCTTGACTTATTGAAGGGAGCGTTGGAATGTTGACGGCATTCAAAGATTATCTGCGAAAAAAAACCAAATATGGGAAGAATCGATATTTGAGCTTTTTGTATCGATATGATATGAGTCGGTTCTTGTCCTATTCCTGTATGAACGAGAACGATCCAGAACGGCTCGCAACTAAAATTCGCTTATTGGCACATGCTATTGAAAAAGGGATGTCGCTTAGAAATTGTAAACCGGGATTTGGCAAGGAAAAGATTTTGGAACTGATTTCATACTGTGAACAGTATGAGAACTCAGGTTCGTTTTTGGATTCTCAAGCTATTTTACTTGCACACGAAACAGTAAAGTCCTACATGAACTGGCAGAAAAAACATGGAGTGATAGTCGATTTTGTGCCAGAGTCTTACTTGAGATATAAATCAGTAGAGTCAATAAGTGCCGGAGTGATTGAACTGGACGCAAAGAAAGGAACCGATTTTGAAAATATAGCATATGGACGGCACAGTTCAAGATGCTATTCGGAACATCCCGTCCCTGAGGATCTTGTGCGAAAAATTGTGAGAATTGCGCAAACAGCACCAAGCGCATGTAATAGGCAGGCTACGCGTGTCCATGTATGTACAGACCGAAATAAGGTGAGTAAAGTTATGAGACTTCATGGTGGTGCAAGAGGCTTTGATACGCCGGGAGCTATATTTGTTATAACCGAGGATTTACATCTGTATCAAAATGAATATGAAAGAAATACGGCGTTTGTTGATGGCGGTATTTTTGTTATGAATTTGCTCTATGCGCTTGATAGCGTTGGATTAGTGGGGTGTCCTTTGATTTGGGGATCCGATCCGAGCGATGATGAGCAGCTTTCGGAGATGCTCCATATTCCCAAATGCGAAAAAATCATTGCCTGGGTAAGTGCGGGATACTATCCGGGAGAAAAATATATGGCGGCGTGTTCGGCCAAAAGAAATATTGAGGATATCCTTTATATTGATAATTGAGCTGATTCATATTTAGGTGTTTTTCTAAGATGATGAAGAAAAACCGTAATGGAAAAATAATGACCGTCAACATCCAGACACCCGGTGCCTGACACCAGCAAAAAAGTATAAACAATCTAAAATTTTTATAAACAAA
>CAVFYJ010000006.1:0-44705 GCA_963626545.1 Acetatifactor sp.
CTGCCATCCCCAGTCCGAATGAAAACAAAAGAAGTCCGCATAAACGTTTCATAAAGACCCTTTTTGGTTCCTTATTACTCCAGTTTATGCGGACTTTTTCGTTCTGATACATTTGACGTTACTTCTTATCGTCGTTTAAGATCTCATCTACTGCCTCATCGACAACCGGATCTTCTGCATTCTTGCTGGTAAAGCGATTGATCAGATCTGGTACCATATCGACCAGCTTGGTGGTCAGATCCTGATTCTTGATATTGACAATCTTTGCCATGCCCTTCTGAATGATCAGAACGGCACACGGACTGATGTTTGCACCGATTCCACCTGCTGTCTTGTTGTCACTGCTCTTTTTGAATGCACCTGCGCCCATGCCGAACTTCATATCAACCAGCGGAATGATGGTGGCATCGTTCACCTGAATCGGTTCGCCGACAACAGTCTTTGAGCTGACAAAATTTTCCAGCCCCTTTAACAGCTCATCTACAGATGAACCCAAGTTAGTTCCTTCCTTTTCCATCTTCTTTTCCTCCTTGTCTCAGCCGTTTATACTGACGGCGTATGTTTTTATTGAGTACGACACTAAGCGCTACATATACCAGATAGCCCAAACGAATTCTTCCACGAAACGCAAGGTTTCCTTCAAGTATCAGCTCTTCTGTCTCAAACTCAGGCTCAATTACGAGATTGTCTTTTGTAAACGGATACAGCATCGAAAGATACGCTAATACCTTTCCTGTCATGGACGGATCATCAAATCCAAAGTGTACGCGTCCCGTCAACTTTCGCGGTAAAATGTGACGAAGCAGCCCTTTTGTACGTTTCCAAAGCGTAGCAATCGCATCCTTCATCGGCTCGGATGTCAGCAAATTCTTCCAATACTCAATTTTGTTTTTGATTTTTTGAAGATTTGCCTTCGTCGCAAGAAGTTTGTCTTTTATCGCAAGAAGCTTTTTCTTAATCGCTTCAAATTTCGACCTTACAAATGCAATCGGATCTCGATGAGGCTTTGACTTCTTTGTTTCCTGCGTTTCTTTGATTTCTTGCTGGATGCTGTCAGTTTTTTTCTCAGAATCTACTTTGATCTGTGAACTTTTTTCTGACTGTTTTTCCGGTTGTTCTTCCAAACGCTTTGGCTCCCGCACAACCGATTCACGTTTCTCTGGCTGCGGATTCGGTGCCTTGTTCTTCTTTGGCTTCGACTTTGCCGTTTTCTCTTTTTTCTCCTTAGGCGTTTTTTCTGCCTTTGGATAAATTGTCTTTCCAAACAGCCGAACACTCAGAACCGTTCCTCCCGATGAACCCGATGAATATGAAATGTCGATCGACAACATGTGAAGAAGCCACGTTATTTTTACGCTGCCCAAGAGCATCTTCTTCTCACGAGTTCCTTCCCCCCGATACCGAATTGGCACCAGAAGAATGACTGCCACTACCGTGAGAATCAATCCGATCAGCACAAGAAGGATGATGCCGATTATTTTTAATATTGTAAGTAAAATACCTAACATTGTCCTCCTTTCACCTTAATGCGTTCAAATTCGTTCAAATGCCAATGCGAAAGGCAAAATCATTCATCATTTTCGCATGAAACGATTCAAAGCTTCAAAAATGATTTCACGTCGAAGCCACCAGTTTCCTGATACATTTCTTCGATCAAGCCGCGCACCACTTCGATTGCCTCGCTCTTGTTGGCAGCTGCCGCGATAACCGTGCGCTCATACTGCTTTTTTCGACGAAGCTCCTCGTATGCACAGATTTCCATCAGATTTTCCAACGCGACCTCTGGAAGAACCACTACATAGAGGCTTCCGAGAGGTCGGTTGTGTTTGAGCTTCCAGGTCAGCTCAAAGCGTTTCCCAGAAACCTTCTCGCCAAGGCGGATATTCTTACACAGTTTCAAATCAATCCCTCTCCTCTCTCTGCCAATGAGTTTTCAAAATCCAGATGAAGCATTTCCTTTTCTATTTTCTATCTGAAAAGGCAATTCTTCAAAATCATTAAAGACTTCTGATGATCTCGATGCAGGCTAACTTTTCCGCAACATCGGAGCAGGAGGACAAACTATTCTGAATGTATTCCTCGAGCTGATTGTAATCGCGGATAAACAGTGGAACCATAGTAACAAGCTTTGCCATGACAGCACGCGTGAGCGGCTTTGAGGATGCCTTTAAGAAGGTCTCCAGCTCAGAAATCAGCGCTGCCGTCTTCTCTTCTATATAAGAAGCCTCTACGATTTCACTGTCTTCTGTCTTCTCAATATCAGCAAAACGGCTGCTAGAAAGAAGCTTGGAAAGCACATCCAGCTTTTTAAAGGTTTCTAACATTCCCTGCTCACTTAACTGCTTTTGGCTGCTCTGCATCAGTTCATCAACCAGTGTCGATTTTTCCTGGAAGTTTGTGCTGTACTGCTCCTGAATGCCCTCAAGTGAACCCATCATTGCATTTAACGCTGCCTCATCCGTTCCCGGAGTCAGTGTAAAGGAAATGATGCCGCTGCAGGTCTTATGCTGCTCGGTCCACATACAGCCATCAGTCATGGTCAGTACACACAGATCGTTGATCAGTTCCTGTAACAGAAGCATGCGATCCATCTGCGCATTCAGTTCTTCCATGGCTGCTGCCAACGTGTCGTGAAGCTCATTCCACTCAGCCTCGTTAATAGTGGATAACGGTGCCTGACGGAAGGTCTCGACTACCTTATAAAATTCAGGAAAGCTCTCCTGAAATTCTGCTGGCTCCTCTAACATAGCAGCGGTGCGAAGCATAAACAGCTGACCATCGACTGCATTTTTGTCGGAACCCTTATAGGCATCCATGCCCTCTGCAAGAACTTGGAAGAAACGCTTTCTCGTCATTCGCATCGGAAGCTGTTCGATAATGGAAACAAGCATTGACTGGCGCACGGTCTGATCCGTCTCGGAGGACAGCTTCTGCAGAATCTCCTGCGTCATAGCCTCATCGCTGTAGCCCGCCTCAAGTGCAGCACCGCTAAAGCGATATTCCAGTCGGTTTAACACATACTCATATACCGTAAAACGGTCTGTATATGCGCTTAACAGCTCCATAATCTGCTTGCTCTCTTTACGAAGCGAAAATGCTTCTTCCTCACGCTTTTCATCCAGACCGGAGGCGAGCTCTTTGTTTACACGTCCAAGCAAACCGCAATACGCTACAGACAGCTTGGAAATTCGTGTATATTCATCAGACGGCTCCTCTCCCATGTCCAGATAAACCGGCAGGTTCATGGCAATTCTTGCCAGTGAGAGTGTTCTGGCATCAGATGTCATCATAGATGCAAATCCGGTCAGATTGTCTTTTGTCATATGTCCGTGAGCAATCCCGCGGATGGTTGAATTGGTCTTCATAATTATTTATTCCCCGTATTTTTTACTTCTGGTCTGATAATACATCCAGATTGTGTGAAATATAGTCGACCAGTGAAATAATGGTAAGAATCAGAGCGGCATATTTTGCAATGGTGGTCAATACAGCAAGTGCTGGGATATCCATGATTAACAGGATACACATGATCATCTGAAATACAGTCTTTGCTTTTCCCCAGATTCCTGCCGCAATTACACGGCCGTTCTCAGCGGCAATCAGACGAAAACCGCTGATAATAAATTCTCTTGCTACAATGATAATTACAATCCATGGCTCCAGTGTGCCAAGTCCGACAAAGCAGATCATCGCAGAGCAGACAAGTAGCTTATCTGCCAGTGGGTCCATGAATTTTCCGAAGTTTGTGATCAGGTTGTACTTTCTTGCGATCGTACCGTCAAGCTTATCGGTGATAGATGCAATCGCAAAAATAGCTAACGCTGCCCACTTGCCCCAGCTAATTGGAAGTAGCTCAAATAATACAAAAAACGGGATCAGTATTACGCGCAGCATCGTCAGTTTATTCGGCAGATTCATGTTCTTCATACAATTCTCCAATCAAATCATATTCATCTGAGCCGGTAACTACTGCCTCAGCAAAATCACCGGACATCAGTGCTTCTCCTGATTTTATAAAAATGTAACCGTCAATGCCCGGCGCATCCATGTAGGTACGTCCGACATACGCATGCTCGTCTGGAAGATAGCCCTCGATCATAACGAGAAGCTTCTCGCCAATGCAGTCCGCCTCAAAATCAAAGGAAATCTCCTGCTGAAGCTCCATGACAGCATCTCTTCTTGCCTTCTTGACCTCCTCATCGATCTGGTCTTCCATCTCAGCAGCCGGTGTGCCCTCCTCTGGGGAGTACGTGAAAACACCAAGGCGCTCAAAGCCTACCAGATCGACAAAGGAAAGCATATCCTGGAAATCTTCCTCAGTCTCGCCCGGAAATCCTGTGATCAATGTCGTTCGAAGAACGATATCTGGAATCTCGGTACGAAGCATCTCGATTTTATCTAACAGCTCCTTGCGGTTTGTGCGTCTTCCCATCTTCTTTAAGATGCGGTCAGAAGAATGCTGGATTGGCATATCCAAGTAATGGCAAATCTTCTTTTCTTCCTTCATCACCTGAACCAGCTCCGGTGTAATCTCCTCTGGATAGCAATATAACAGACGAATCCAGACAATGCCCGGAATGCGACACAGACGATGAAGAAGCTCTGGAAGCATCTTCTTTTTGTAAAGATCGATTCCGTAAACGGTTGTCTCCTGTGCGACAAGAATCAGCTCTTTTACGCCCTCTGCTGCCAGTGTCTTTGCCTCTTCCTCGATCTCCTCCATCGGCACACTAACATAAGCGCCGCGCACAGACGGAATGACACAATAGGTACAGCGCTTGTTACAGCCCTCTGCGATCTTTAAATACGCATAGTGGCCGCCGGTCGTAAGAAGTCTCTTTGTCGCGTGGCTGTTTAACACGCCAGTCGGCATCAAATTTTTTGGCTTTTTACCAGCAAGCGCTTCACGCACAACATCTGCAATGGTATGCCATGCGCTGATGCCAAGGATACCGTCAAGCTCTGGCAGCTCGGCCATCATCTCATCCTGATAGCGCTGGGAAAGACATCCGGTCGCAATGAGCGCCTCCAACTTTCCCTCAGTCTTGTAGCGTGCCAGATCCAGAATGTTCTGGATGCTCTCTTCCTTTGCATCGCCGATAAAGCAGCAGGTGTTAACAATGATAATCTCAGCCTGCTCTTCATCATCTGTAAATGTACATCCCTCATCTGCAAGAATGCCGAGCATCTTCTCGGTATCCACTAAATTCTTATCGCAGCCGAGGGATACAATCATAACTTTTTTATTCAGCATCTTCTGTCTCCGAGCCTTCAGAATCTGAGAAGGAAAGTGGATTCTCCATATTGGTTACTGGTGTGAAATCGTCCTCGCCTTCCTTTGTGATATGAACCTTTCCCTCGCGGATTTCCTCTACTGCGATGGAAAGTGGCTTGTAGGTGGAAACGCGGTCAGCAAGCGGCTCCTGTCCGTTTACGATCTGGCGCGCACGCTTTGCAGATGCAATAACCAGAGAATAACGACTGTCGATTTCTGGCTCGTTCTCATCGCGAACCTCGTTCAGTGTCTTTAATAACTCATTATAAGATGGATGGATCATTTTTTTATTCTCCTTGTCTTTTTATTTTTTTGTTTATTGATCATTGCGTCATCAATAACCGATTAAACAACTGCTCTTTCACTATCCTTTTGAATGATCAGAGTGTCTTTAAATCGTCCTTGATGGCTGCAACAAACTCTTTGTTAAATTTTACTGCGTGATGTGTGCTCTGCATCAGCTCATGAAGTTCTTTTACGCACACATCTAAATCATCGTTTACAATCACATAATCGTACTGATCCATGTAAACGCCTTCCTCAACCGCACGCTTTAAACGCTTCTCGATAATTTCAGGCCTTTCGGTTCCTCTGGAGGTCAGACGTCTTCGAAGCTCTGCAGCTGACGGCGGTGTGATAAAGATCAGGATGGTATCCGGGTAGATTTTCTTTACCTGCATGGCTCCCTGCATCTCAATCTCAAGAATGACATCCTTACCGGCTTTCAAATTTTCCTCAACAAATCCGAGCGGTGTTCCATATCCCTTATCAACATAGATTGCGCTCTCCAGAAAATACCCTTCTGCCTTTCTCTTTACAAACTCCTCATGAGAGATGAAGTAATACTCTCTTCCATTTTCCTCTCCTGGTCTTGGTGCGCGGCTTGTGCAGGATATGGAAAGTGCATACTGTGGATTCTTACACAGTTCCTTCATTACCGTTCCCTTTCCTGAACCGGAAAAACCGGAAACTACAAATAAATTGCCTCGTTTACTCATCGTCTTCCTCCTGTATCTGTGTCTTTCCCGCTGTCAGATTGCATCTGGTACAAAGCGTATCCGGCGTAAGCGCCGAGAGAACCAGATGCCCGCTTCCAGTAAGAATCACCGACTTTGTCTTTCTGCCCTGTGTTGCATCCACAGCGCTTCCTTTGCTTCTCGCCTCGCTGATCATGCGCTTCATCGGCGCGGAATCAGCCCTGCAGATCGATACGATCTGACCGGAATTGATAAAATTGCCAAACCCGATGTTTACAAACATACAAAACTCCTATTATTTCTATAAAGAAACCTTTATTCGATGTTCTGAACCTGCTCACGTATCTTTTCGATCTCAGTCTTCATGTCGATCGCTACATCTGCAAGGGTGACATCATTGATCTTTGAAAGCGTGGTGTTCGCTTCACGGTTCATCTCCTGAGCCAAAAAATCAAGCTTTCGTCCGATGCTTCCGCCGCCACACAGTGCTTCCTTCATATGACTGATGTGGGTGCGAAGACGAACCATTTCCTCATCAACACAAATCTTATCCGCGTACAGCGTAACCTCTGCTGCAATGCGATTTTCATCAATCACCGATGCGTCAAGAAACTCTCTTACCTTCTCGGTGAGACGAACGCGATATTCCTGTACCATTACCGGTGCTCGATCGGTCACTGCATCGACTAACTCATCCATGTGATCCAGCTTTGCAAGCAAGTCTTTTTTCAGCTGCTCACCCTCAGTCTCACGCGCCTGTACCATTGCCAGACAGGCCTCTCTTACTGCGGTCTCAATATCTGGCCACAATTCCTTTGCATCCGTATCCTTCTGCTCCATCGTGAAAACCTCCGGCATACGCGCAAGATCCATCAGCCTCAAATTGTTCTGAAAGTGAAACGTATCGGCCATCTGTGCCATGTGTTCCATATAGGCTTTTGCAATCTCCTCATGATAACACAAAACAGTCTCGTCATCTGATTCTTTCTCATAGCTGATATACATGTCTACTTTTCCGCGCTGCAGCTGTTCTTTCACGAGACTGCGGATAGCGGTCTCAAAGCAGTTAAAGATCTTTGGCATCTTGATAGAGAGATCCAGATACCTGTGATTTACTGATTTCATCTCTACGATGATCTTATGCGATTCGCCCGCTAATTCAAAACGTCCGAATCCGGTCATACTTCGTATCATAACATATTAGCCTTTCCGGCAGCTGCTTTTATAGTGCAGACTACGACTTATTATTATACGCTAATTTAATTCTATCGTCAACTTGCAATCGAAGAAAGATTGCGTTTTTTTTTGCATTCTGCTATACTGTCAAATATCAGGGTCCCATTGTCTGTACGGGACTGATTTAGGAAAGGTTGATTTACACTATGGCATTTGACGGAATTGTAATTTCAAATATTGTATCGGAATTAAAGCAAAAGCTGACCGGCGGCCGCATCTCAAAGATCGCCCAGCCAGAGCCAGAGGAACTGGTACTCACCATCAAAAATCAGAAGGACACGTATCGTCTCTTTCTGTCGGCAAACGCAAGTCTGCCACTGATTTATCTGACGCAGGAGGCCGGACTTAGCCCGATGACGGCACCGAATTTTTGTATGCTGCTTCGAAAGCACATCGGAAACGCCCGCATCACGGATGTCACCCAGCCAGGACTGGAACGAATTGTTCGCTTAGAGTTAGAGCATCTTGACGAGATGGGTGATCTGCGCCACAAATCACTCGTGATTGAGATCATGGGAAAGCACAGCAATATCATTTTTTGTGACGACACCGACATGATCGTAGACAGTATCAAACATGTCAGTGCTGCTGTCAGCTCGGTGCGCGAGGTGCTTCCGGGACGAAGCTATTTTATCCCGAACACGACGGGCAAAACAAATCCTCTCGCCGCAGACAAGGATTTTTTCTGTTCCCGCTTTGCCTCTGGCAAAAACATTGCTGCGATTCTTTCGGGCAGCTTCACCGGAATCAGCAATGTCAGCGCAGAGGAAATTGTGTACCGAAGCGGCTTAGACAGTTCACTTGCCGGAGAAGCCTGCACATCCGATGAGTTAAATCGCCTGTGGACTGCATTTTCGGATGTGATGAATTTGATTCGCACTGGAAATTTTTCTCCATGCATCGCCTACGACGATAATGAGCCAAAGGAATTTGCTGCCTTCCCGCTGACGGGACTTACGGAATATACGCTTCGCACCTACGATTCGATCAGCGATGTTTTATACACCTACTACAATTCCCGCAGCGCGATTGCTCGTATGCGCCAGAAGTCTTCGGATCTGCGCCATCTGGTTCAAAACCTGATTGAGCGTACCGCAAAGAAGGCCGATCTGCAGCGCCGTCAGCTTTCCGACACGGATAAGCGTGAGAAGTATCGTATTTACGGTGAGCTGTTAAATGCGTATGGTTATGACTGCCCGCCAGCGTCCAAATCCTACGAAGTCTTTAACTATTATACGGATCAGATGATGACGATCCCGCTTGATCCGACGTTAACCGCGAAGGAAAACGCACAGAAATATTTTGAGCGTTATAATAAGTTAAAGCGTACCTACGAGGCACTTTCTACGCTGACTGTTGAGACAGAAAATGAACTTGAACATCTGGAATCCATTATGACTTCAATTGATATTGCTGCCAGCGATGTGGATCTGGACGAGATTCGCAGAGAGTTAAGCGAGAGCGGATATGTGAAGTCTCATGCACCGAAGGGCAGAAAGGATAACCGCAGAAAGTGTATCCCGTATCATTATCTTTCTTCGGATGGATTTGATATCTATGTTGGAAAAAATAATTTCCAGAATGAGGAGCTGACGTTTAAGTTTGCGCAGGGAAATGACATCTGGATGCATGCGAAGAAGACGCCGGGATCTCATGTGATTATCCAGACAAATGGAAAGGAAGTGCCGGACCGCACATATGAGGAGGCCGGAAGTCTGGCTGTTTACTACTCAAAGGCAAAGACGGCGCCGAAGGCAGAGGTGGATTACATTGAGCGAAAGTTTGTGAAGAAGCCGGCTGGAGCGAAGCCTGGATTTGTGATTTACCATACGAATTATTCGCTGGTGGCAAGCCCGGATATTAGTGGGCTGAAGTTGATTGCTGGAGGGGATTGAGGGGATGTGCCCCGGTACGTTATTTCGTCCGATAGATGTTGAGGTGCAACCCTTTTCAGTATCTATATTTTAGACGTACACTTTAATGTTTTTATAATCTATCAAACAAAAATGGCAATCGCCCAAAACACTGGATGGTTGCCATTTTTTTATTCGGTTATTTTTTTGTTGGTCTTATGTCACCTTCTCAGAGGTTATCGTATAACCAAACAATTACTCTTTTTTTTCTTCTGGTTCAGCTTCTGGCTCCTCTGCAACTGGTTCTGGTGTTTCCTCAGAAGTTTCGGTTTCTGGTGCCTCTGCCTCAGTAACCTCGGTAGTCTCAGCTGGTTCTTCTGCCTCGGTCTCTTCCGGCTCATCCTCGATACCACTTAATTTGCGGATGGCCTTCTCCTCGGCGATTTTTGCAATCTCGAGTGCCTTCTGTGCCTCCTTTAATGCGGCTTCAGCTGCCTCTCTTGCCTGCTGCAAACGGATGGCTTCTTTTCTGCGCTCCTCCTCCTCAATCAAGCCGTCATAGAGCTTTTCGTACTCTCTTGCTGATGCATCCCAGGAGAAATCCTGCTTCATTGCGCGAAGTACCATCTCATCCCATGCCTTGCGGTCATTGAAATAGGTCTTCTTTGCGTAACGAATAATCGCAAGCATCTCATGTGCATTGTAGTTGGTGAAGGAGAATCCAGTACCAGTCCCATCCACTTCGTTGTATGGGGTAACGGTATCACGAAGACCACCTGTCTCACGAACGATCGGAAGCGTTCCATAACGAAGGCTCATCAACTGGCTAAGTCCACATGGCTCAAACAGAGACGGCATCAAGAACGCATCACAGCTCGCATAAATGCGGTGTGACAATGCCTCGGAGTAGAAGGTATTTGCAGATACGCGCTCCGGATACTTTCTGGAGTAATAGGTAAACATATCCTGATACTTGCCCTCTCCTGTTCCGAGAACAACAAGCTGTACATCCTCTGCACAAATCTGATCCAGTACACACTCAACAAGATCAAGACCCTTCTGATCCGTCAGACGAGATACAATTCCGAGCATGAATGCATCTGGATTTTCCTCAAGACCAAGCTCCTTCTGAAGCGCTGCCTTGTTTGCTGCCTTTGCCTTAATTGCATCCTCTACAGAGTAGTTTACGGCGATATCTTTATCAGTCTGCGGATTATAAACGTTGTAGTCGATACCATTTACAATACCACTCAACTGCTTGGAGCGTGCACGTAACAGTCCGTCTAAGCCCTCGCCGTAGAATGGCATACGAATTTCACTTGCGTAGCTGCGGCTTACGGTAGTGATACGATCTGCATAGACAAGTCCACCCTTTAACAGGTTACCATTTCCATATGCCTCAAGCTTATCACTGGTAAAGTAATAATCGGACAGTCCGGAGAAGCCCTTAATGGTATCCACGCTCCATGTACCCTGGAACTTGAGGTTGTGGATGGTGAAGATAGTCTTAATGCCCCAGAAGAATGGATCCGACTGGAAGCTGTCATGCAGATAAACTGGAATCAAGCCAGTCTGCCAGTCGTGACAATGAATGATGTCTGGCTTGAAGCCGATTAATGGAAGGATAGAAAGAACTGCCTTGGAGAAGAAACAGAACTTCTCGATATCCTCATACATATTTCCATACGGCCATGGTCCGCCGAAATAAAACTCACTGTCTACAAAGTAGAAATGTACACCCTCGTACTCCATTTCCAGAACACCAACATACTGGGTACGCCAGTAAAAATCGGTATAAAAATGGGTCACATACTTCATCTGGGAGCGAAGGGACTCCTTGATGCATAAGTACTTCGGCATAATGACTCTGACGTCATACTCGTCTTTATTAAAATACTTCGGAAGGGAGCCGACAACGTCAGCAAGACCTCCCGTTTTGATAAAAGGTACGCCCTCAGACGCAGCGAAAAGAATTTTTTTCTTCATAAACCTCAAACCTCCACTATTTGGTACCCGGACAGATAGCCATATTGGCTATTCAATCAATCGGTCTTTTCTTAATTATACACGAAAATGTCGAATAATGGAAGTTCTTTTTATACAAAATGCATTAGGTTTTTTCGTGTATTGTGTCATAGTTCCAGTTCACGCGTCCTGATAGATCTGGATATCTCATGCTTGCATGAAGCTAACCTCGTGCAAACACGAGGTGACAGATCAGAAAGACGTCCCTCGTTTAGTTTTTCAGTAGATTCAATTCCAGACGAATTTTGTCTGCGATGAGTGCCACAAACTCGGAGTTAGTGGGCTTGCCCTTGCCGGAATTGATCGTATAACCAAAGAGTGCATAGATGGTATCCATCTTGCCACGGCTCCACGCAACCTCAATCGCATGACGCAGTGCACGCTCGACACGGCTTGGTGTTGTGGCATATTTCTTTGCAATTCCCGGATAAAGCTCCTTCGTGATGGAATTTAGTAGATCCATATCGTTGACGCACATCATGATCGCATCTCTGAGATACTGGTAGCCTTTGATGTGCGCCGGAACACCGATTTCATGGATTACACTGGTAACATACTGTTCTAAGCTCTTTCCCTGACCACCATAAATAAAGGAAGATTCCTTTAGCGTTGTGTTCTGGGCAAGCATCTGCGGGCGCATGTTGTATCCACGTTTTCCGAGCTGCTTCACACGGTTTAACAGTGTGATGTTATCAAACGGCTTCATGATATAATAGGTAGCACCTGCCGACATGGCGTTCTCTGCTACCGATTCATTCTGAATACCAGAAATGATAATAAAGGAAGGCACATGCTCTGGATTTCCCTCCGTATGAACCTTGTCCATTACACCAAGACCATCAATTCCCGGCATCACTAAGTCTAAGAGGACAATATCTGGGTTCTTGTCCATGATCATCTCATAGGCCTGTTCTCCGTTTCTTGCTGTTCCCACTACGTTAATCTCCTCATCCGCTGTTAATACCTCATCCAGCATTGTGAGAATTCTTTCATTGTCATCTGCGATTGCTACATTTAATTTAGTCATTTCCCTCATCCTTTCTCTTGCATTCCACTTATTGTGCATTCATTTTTACATTTGTCTTTTTTATCGACAGGTTCACTATACCTGACTTTTCTATTTTCTACAAGAGTAGTCTACCGCGTTTTTCGCGCGATTAAATGACATTAAATTGTAGTTTTATGCTTTTGTATTACACTCCGTTATGGTTCAGCATGTCTTCCATGTAAATGGCATACCCTTTTGTGGGATCATTTACAAAAACGTGCGTGACGGCACCGATAACCTTGTCGTTTTGAATCAGCGGCGATCCACTCATACCTTGAATGATGCCACCTGTCTTCTCCAAAAGAGCTTCATCCGTGACCCGAATCTGAAATCCCCCTGTGGTGCCTGGCTGTGTCTTTATGATCTCGACCTCATAATCCTGCGGCTCATCGCTGACCGCACAGCGAAGAATTGCCTTTCCACACACAACCTCATCGCGGCGTGCCGCCTGCATCGGGGCAAGATTTTTTAGCTGTTCTTTCATCAGGATCGAGATGTTTCCGTAGATTCCGCAAGAACCATTTTCATAGATATTTCCCAAAAAAGTAGACGCATCGTAACAGATAATGCCGCAAAAGGAGCCTGGTGTGCCGTTTTTACCGCGAATGACCATTTGAATCTGGGATTCATATAGGCCGCCTTTTCGCACACTGACCCGCTTTCCGGTATCACTGTCGTTGATGGGATGACCAAGCGCACCAAAGCTGCCATCCTCACCAATGTACGTGAGCGTGCCAATGCCTTGCACATCATCTTTAACCCACACGCCAAGACGATACGTGCCATTCACATCCTGAACGGGAAGCACAGAAAGATCAAGTTCCTGCTGTTCCCGGACAATATGAAGCGTAATCGGCTGTCCGGCACATGCCTCCACACTGGATATGAGTTCTTCTTTTGAGTTGATTGCGATGCCATTAATTGATGTAATATAATCGCCCTGCTGCAAACTGCCCTCGCAGGGAGAACGAAGTGTTTTGGAGTCTGTCGGGATCTGCGCTGGTGTGACCACCATGACACCCGCAGTCTCCATATAAATGCCGACTGGAAAACCACATGGATAGACCTGCGGCATCTCATTTTCCTGCTGCACCACCTGTGCAGATGCACTTTGCGAGGCGAGATGCTTTGCAGCAGCATTTTCCAAAGCAGCCGCTGTGACGCTTTGCGAATTGCTATGGCGCACACAACCGACTGCGAGGGCCGCAGCCAAAAGAAGAAGTGCCACAGCCTTTTGTATTTTAACGTACTTTATTTTCATTTGCATACTAACAGCCTTCCTTTCCTTTTTCCTGCTGTTAGTATGCGTTTGTTTATTCGTTTGTAATCTGGGATTCTTTTGTTCTATTTGCCATATCTTTCATCTCTTGTGCTGTATCGAGAACGTTTTTCGTAATCTCTGCTCCGCCGAGAAGTCGTGCAATCTCGCGAATACTTTCTTCTTCTGATAATTTAGTAATATGTGTAGTTGTCACTTTATTTTCTGCATTTTTTTCAATTAAAAAGTGCGTATCGGCCATGGAAACGATCTGTGCTAAGTGACTGATACAGATGACCTGACTTCCTTTTGCTGTTTCAGACAGACGTTTTGCGACCTTTTGCGCGGTTCTACCGCTGATTCCTGTGTCAATTTCATCGAAAATAAGCGTCTCTATTTCCTCTTTTTGCGCCATAACAGACTTGATTGCGAGCATAATTCGGGACAATTCACCGCCAGATGCGACAGCAGCCAACGGCTTTGGTGCTTCGCCCGGATTGGTAGCTATGTAAAACACAGCCGAATCCTTTCCGCCCGGTCCGATCTGTTCGTTTTCTTCCATACGAATTTCAAAGCGCACATCCAAGAAGTTCAAATCGACAAGTGCCGTGATCAGCTGGGTGCAAAGTGTCGCTGCGCATTTCTTTCGCTGATTGCTAAGCTCCTCTGCCGCCGCTTCGAGCACGGAAAAAGCCTTGTCACAAGCCGTCTGTGCATGTGCCTTTTTCTCCTCGAAATGGCGATACTTGTCAAGCTCCTGCTCCTTTTGATCCATCAAAGTAAGCAAGCCATCCTCATCGCAGCGGTATTTCTGCATCAGATGACGGATCTTGTCTAAGCGCTCTTCGATCTGTGCCGTATCCATTTCCTCATCCTGCATCGCATCGAGGCGCTCGGATGCAGATCTGCAGATATCATGAAGAATGGATTCGGCATCGGTCAGCTGTGCATATAGATCCTCCGCTTCTTCATCTGCCTCTGAAATGCCCTTTAATGCGTGCTCTGCCCTGCCACAAAGATCACAGGCTCCAGCAGATTCATAGCCCAGTAACGCAGTCAGCTCCTGATAGGCGCTAATGATGTGCTCACGCTCGGATAATCGCTTCCATTCTTTTGTGAGACGCGCCTCCTCACCTGGCGTGATGGACGCTTCTTTTAATTCATCAAGCTCATAGCACAGAATGTCCATCCGGCGCAGACGCTCATCCTCATCAACTGCGTAGCTGTCCAGCTCGTCTTTATACTGTTTCCAGATGCGGTAGCACTGAGCATTTTTGTCCTTGGCCTCTTTTAAGCGTTTGCCGCCGCTGCGATCGACAATCTCTAGCTGCTTATGTGGCAAGAGAAGTGCCTGATGGTCGTGCTGACCGTGCACATCCAGAAGAAGGGATGCCACCTCGCGCACCTTTGACGCCGGATAGGCTTCCTTATTGATTTTGCTCACACTCTTGGACGCAGTAATCTTTTTGGAAATAATTAACTGTCCGTCCTCCGGTTCAATGTCATATTCCCGAAGCTTTTCAAGGATTGTAGGATGCGTCGGCGAAAAGATGAGCTCGATGTAGGCCTCCTTTTCATTTGCTCGAATCATCTCTTTGTGTACTTTTGCCCCCAGCGCGATTAGAACGGAGCCGATCAGAATGGATTTTCCGGCTCCGGTTTCTCCGCTTAGGACATTTAATCCTTCTGTAAAAGTCACCTCGGCCTCATCAATAAGTACGAGATTTTTGACGTACAGACTGTCCAGCATTTTTCTCCTGCCTTTCTCTATGAAACTTTTTTATTCGTGAAGAAGCTCCTCGATTTTCTTCATGAGGTGCACCGTATCCGGTACGGTACGAACAGCGCACATAATCGTGTCATCACCCGCGATACAGCCGACAATTTCGCCGAAATGACACGCATCAAGCGCTGCCGCTGCCGCCATTGCCATACCGGAAACGGTCTTGATGACAAGAATGTTCATCGCCATATCCATGCTGACATAGGATTCACGCAAGATACGGATGTATTTTGGTTCGGCCTGTTGTTTGCCTTGCTCGGCCGCCTTGTAGACAAGCTTTCCATTTTTGCCTGGTACTTTTTTTAAGCGAAGCTGGCGGATATCTCTTGAAACAGTGGCCTGCGTCACATCAAAACCGTCCGCACAGAGCATCTGTGCCAGTTCTTCCTGTTTTTCTATTTCATGCATCTGAATCAGCTCGAGTATACGCTGCTGTCTTCCAGTTTTCATAGACGCCTCCTCTTTCATACCATTTTTATCGGCTCAGCTTTTTGCCGAGCGTTTCCAGAAAACTTTTCTGGTCCAGACGGATAAGTCGCACCTTATCCGATGCGCTTCTTATGATTAACTCATCCCCCGGATGGACGGATACCACATTGTCCGAGTCAAAGCTGACCGCCTGATGGAGCGTGCGAATGCCATCCTTTGCCTCGACTACGAGACGAATGTGTGCATTATCGGGAAGGACAATGCTGCGCGCGGTCGTAAGCGTCTGCGCACAGATCGGCGTGAGCACAAACAAATTCGAAGTTGGCATCACGATCGGTCCTCCCGCCGAAAGACTGTATGCGGTGGAGCCGGTCGGCGTGGCAACAATGATGCCGTCCGCATTGTATCTTGTGATAAACTGACCATCCACATAGAGCGAAAAGCGAAGCATTTTCATACTTTCCAGTCTGGTCAAAACTACCTCGTTTAATGCGGTATCGCTGCATACAATCTCGCCATCCCGCACGATCTCACCGAGAAGCGTCATGCGTTCCTCAATAAAAAAGTCATCCTGTAAAAGTCGATCCAGACTCGGAAATAGATTTTCCTGATCGACCTCAGATAAATAGCCCAAATTGCCCAGATTGATGCCGATTAACGGATAGCTTGACCCTTTTAAATCGTGTGCTGCCTGAATCAGCGTGCCGTCTCCGCCTAAAACAATAACGCATTGTGTGTCACTGGGGATTCGACCGGTATCGGTGTAGTGATACCGGCCATTATCCGAACCTGCCGGCCCGGCAATGACACACTCTGCGCCTTTTGCAGTCAGGTATTCTTTTATCTGCTGCACACAAAAGAGTGTGTGCGGCTTTGCATAATTTGCAATTACATAAAAATGCCTCATAGGTTCCTCCCGGACTGCATCAGAGCAGTTCATGGGACTGCTCAACGAGTGCCTTTACATCTGGCAACGGTGCTGCAAGCTCCTCTGCCGTCGGTGTCTTCTGAAGATAAAGAAGATATTCAATATTTCCTTCCGGTCCCTTGATCGGGGAGAAGGCAAGTCCAAGCACACCAAAGCCGATGGACAATGCAAAATCCATGACCATGCGCACAACCTCCATATGCGTCTCCTTCTCGCGGACAACGCCCTTCTTTCCAACCTTCTCTCTTCCTGCTTCAAACTGCGGCTTGATCAGGCAGACGATCTGTCCGCGCTCAGCCATCAGTTCCTTAACTGGAACGAGTACCTTTGTCAACGAGATAAAGGAAACGTCAATCGACACAAAATCAACCGGGCAGCCAATATCCTCCGGCACCACGTAGCGGATGTTTGTCTTTTCCATGCAGACAACGCGAGGGTCGTTTCGAAGGCTCCACGCAAGCTGTCCATGACCAACATCGACTGCAAACACCTTTACGGCACCATTTTGAAGCATACAGTCGGTAAAACCTCCTGTGGAAGCGCCGACATCCATACAGGTCTTTCCGTCAAGACCGATCGTAAACTCTTCCATGGCCTTTTCTAACTTCAGTCCGCCTCGGCTGACGTATTTTAATGAATTGCCGCGCACTTCGATTGCCGCATAGGTATCAAACATGGTGCCAGCCTTGTCCTCTTTCTGTCCATTTACATAGACACAACCGGACATAATAACGGCCTTTGCCTTCTCTCTTGAAGGCGCATAGCCCAAATTTACTAATAGTACATCCAAACGTTCTTTCACTTTATTTTGTCCTTTTTTACTTACCATATTTATTTCAATTCACAGAGTCTGACGCATTGAAAAGAATTCAATTAAATCAACACACTAATTTTCTGATAAATACTCTGTGCATCCAGCCCAGCCTCTTTGATCAGTTCCTTGATGGAACCTTGATGAATAAACGCATCTGGAATACCACAGGTAACGACGCGCACGCCAGTGGAATGCTGCTCCACATAGCGACAGACATGCTCGCCCACGCCGCCTGAGAGCACATTTTCCTCCATCGTGACAATCAGACTGTGATAGTCAAGCACCTCATCAAGCATTGCGATATCAAGCGGCTTTGCAAAACGAAGATTTACGACAGTCGCATCAATGCCATCCTTTGCAAGAAGCTCCTCAACCTCCATCGCTGTCTCCACCATCGTGCCGATCGCAAGAAGTGCCACACGGCTGCCACGGCGGATCCACTCGCTCTTTCCAAGCTCGATTGGCTGACGATACTCTTTTAAGGTGCGAACGGCCTCGGTCTTTGGATAACGGATAGCCATCGGGGCATCAAAATCAGCTGCAAACGCGATCGCATCCTGGAATTCATAACGGTTTTTCGGTGCAAATACGGTCATATTCGGAATCATCGTCAGATATGACAAATCAAACACACCCTGATGCGTCTCACCATCATTGCCGACAAGACCAGCGCGGTCAAGCATCAATGTAACCGGAAGGTTTTGCATACACATATCATGCAAAATCTGATCGTAGCCTCTCTGTAGGAATGAGGAATACACGGCAAAGAACGGATGAAAACCACCCGCCGCCAATCCACATGCAAACGTAACGGCGTGCTCCTCTGCAATTCCCACATCAAAGAAACGATCTGGAAAACGTCTGGCAAAGCCCTTTAATCCACAGCCCTCCATCATCGCAGCCGTGATTGTCACAAGCTTTGGATGCGTCTGTGCCAGCTCACAGATTGTTCTGGCAAAAATATCGGTATAGGTAGCCTCTTCCTTTGACTTTTTGGCCTTTCCATTTTCTTTTATGAATGGTCCGACACCGTGATACGATTCCGGATGCATCTGCGCAGGCCCGTAGCCCTTTCCTTTTTCCGTCATCACATGAATCAGTACTGCGCCTTCCACCTGCTTGGCATCCTCAATAACTTCTGTGAGCGCGTTAATATTGTGTCCATCAATCGGACCAAGATACGTAATGCCCATATCCTCAAAGAACATACCAGGGATAAAGACCTGTTTAAGCATACTTTTCGCACGGCGAATATTTCGCTCAAGCTCCTCACCGATCGCATTCATCTTGCTTAACGATGCCTTCACATTTTTCTTGAGATTCGTATAGCCTTTTGCCGTGCGAAGTCCTGCCAGATACTGCGAAAGTCCACCGACATTCTCTGAGATCGACATGTGATTGTCATTTAAAATCATAATGTAATTGCTCTTAAGAGACACTGCATTGTTCAGCGCCTCGAACGCAAGACCACCCGTCAGGGATCCATCACCAATTACGGAGACAATATTGTACTGTTCTTTTTTTAGTTCACGCGCACAGACCATACCAAGACCTGCTGACAATGAGGTCGAGCTGTGTCCTGTATCAAACGCATCGCAGTCACTCTCCTCACGCTTTGGAAAACCGCTCATGCCATGATATTTGCGAAGCGTATCAAAGCCTTCCCTTCGCCCGGTCAAAATCTTATGTGTATAGGACTGATGACCCACGTCCCAAATCAGTTTATCCTGTGGAAAATTTAAGCATCGGTGAAGCGCAATCGTCAGCTCCACCACACCAAGATTGGATGCCAAATGACCACCATTGTCGCTGACCTTATCAATTATAAACTGCCGAATCTCGTCTGCAAGAACAGGAAGTTCTTCTTCACTGAGCTTTTTGACATCGTTCGGCCCCTGTATTTTCTCAAGTACCATAAACCGGCCCCCTTCAGTATCACAATACTTATTTTTTTCTTACGATGAGATACTCAAAGAGCTGCTTTAAGAAAGTCGCGTTCGGGCAAACCTTGTCCACAAGTTCCATTGCCGTCTGGGAATACTCCTCTACAAGCTTGGAAGCACCGTCTACCCCGTGGATCGTTACATAGGTTGTCTTATTGTTCTTCTCATCGCTCTTTACCGGCTTGCCAAGCTCCTCGGTTGTGGACACTACGTCCAGAACATCGTCACGAATCTGGAATGCCATGCCAACATGATGAGCAATCTGCTCTGCTGCCTGCACCTGGCTGTCATCTGCTCCTGCAAGAACGGCACCGATCATCATCGCTGCCTCTAACAGCGCCGCTGTCTTTAACTCATAGATAAATTCCAACTGACTCTGCGTCACCGGACGGTCTGTATATTCGACATCGACGCTCTGTCCGCCGATCATGCCGTAAATTCCGGCCTTGTTTGCCAGAATGGAAATGGCTTTTCCAACCAAATCCGCACGGTCTGTCAGCGCGAATGCCTTCGCCGCTGTCTCAAATGCGTAGATAAACAGCTTGTCTCCTGCAAGTACCGCCATATCGTAGCCATACTTTTTCCATGTTGTGAGATTTCCTCTTCTGTACTCATCGTTGTCCATGCATGGCAGATCATCATGGACGAGTGAACCGGAATGAATCATCTCAAGTGCTGCCATAAACGGCTCTACAACCGCACCGCTGCCGCCGAATGCCTTGAAGCTTTCTAACATGATCATCGGGCGAAGGCGCTTTCCGCCAACTAAAACACTATAATTTGATGCCTCGATCAACAGCTTCTGATGTCCGGTCTCTTCAGGAAGATAGCGTCTTACTACTTCCTCTGCCTCTTGTGTATGCTGCTTTAACTCTTCTTTCCATTCCATCATGACTCATCCTCTGTTTCTGTCTCTATGACCTTAATACGCTTCTGCACACGATCAATCTGACCGGCGCATCCGCGGACAAGACGCACACCCTCTTCATATTTTTCAAGTGCCTCTTCCAGTCCAAGGTCGCCGCCCTCAAGTTTGGCTGCAATCTCCTGGATTTTTATCAGCTGCTCTTCAATTGTTATGTTGCTTGTTCGATTGGTCGTCATGTCCTTTGTCTGTTTTTTCTTTTTTTCCATCAAACGCTGCCTCTTCGATTCGTGAAACTGGTTTTACCTGCACCGTATTTGCCTGCACGACGCCATCCTTTACATACACAAAAAGCGGCTGGCCTGGTGCAACCTCTTTTACGCTGCACAAAGGCGCTCCCTCTTCATCCGTCACAAACGCATAGCCACCGCCAAGCTTTCCAAGTGGAGACTGCGCATTAAGCTTTGCTGCCGCAACGGACAGTTCTGCCTTTTTTTGCTCAATCAAATGATTCATCTGACGACTCATCTGTGACGAAAGCTGTGCAAGCGTTTCTTTCTGTGCATTTAAACGTACGCCCGGATGAGAAAGCTTTAGCAAAAGCTGTGCCTGCTCAAGACGCTTTTGTTCGCGTTCTACCATTTTTTGAATGTTCTGCCTCATCTGTGTGGAGAACATCGCAAGCGTCTGCTCAAATGCATCGTACTCAAACACGGCAAGCTCCGCCGCTGCGGACGGTGTCGGTGCACGCAAATCGGCAACAAAATCGGCAATTGTAAAATCGGTCTCATGGCCGACTGCGGAGATCACCGGTGTCTCACAGCGAAAAATCGCCATCGCCACACATTCCTCATTAAATGCCCACAAATCCTCAATTGAGCCGCCACCTCGCCCGATAATGATCACGTCAAGGCCGAGCGTGTCCAAATAGTCAATTCCAGCCGCAATGTTTGCTGCAGCCGATGCCCCCTGAACAAGCGATGGATACAAAATCAACTGTACGTACGGATTTCGCCGATTGGAAATGTTAATGATATCCTGAATGGCAGCACCTGTCTTTGCCGTGACAACGCCAACCGTCTTTGCAAAACGCGGAATCGGCTTTTTGTACGCATCGTCAAACATGCCCATCTCGGCAAACTGTGCTTTTCGCTCCTCAAAGAGACGAAACCATTCGCCCACACCAGCAGGCTCAAGCGTCGTCACATACAACTGATACACGCCATCTCGCCCGTAAACGCGCACACTGCCTCTTGCTATAACACGCATCCCTTCACTCGGAAGGAAAGTAAGCTTTCCTCTGTTTGACGCAAACATTACACAGGAAAGGGTACTTTCCTCGTCCTTTAACGTAAAATACAGATGACCACTCGTGTGTTTGCGGCAATTAGAAATCTCGCCCTGAATGGAAATCCTCTTCAGGGCGAAATCTTCATCAAACAGATGACTGATATACGATGTGACCTGCGCTACTGTGTAGACAGATGCCATTAAGCTAACTCCGGATGTCTGTGAACGAGCTTTGCCAGCACACCGTTTACAAACTGCGGCGACTCGTCTCCTCCATAGCTTTTTGCTAACTCGACTGCCTCATTGATGGCTACCTTTCCCGGAACATCCTCGTCAAACATCAGCTCATAAGCTGCCAGACGAATGATGGACAAGTCAACCTTGTTCATACGGCCAAGTTTCCAGCCCTCTGCCGCCTGTGTGATCTCCTCGTCGATCTGCGGAAGCTTCTCCACGATCAGAGAAAAGCGCTGCTCAAGCTGCTCCTTTTCCTTTTCGATCAACAATAACTGGCCTTCTTCTGGATACATGCATTCCTCCAGATAATTGTCAGCCTGCTCGGTCAGTTCTTCCTTCTCATAAAAATTTGCATGAAATAATAACTTAAACGTGTATTCACGTAACTGTCTGCGGTTCAAATTCTACCTCGTTTCCTGCCTGTTCTTTATTTGTATTTGTGTGAAATATAAGTGCAAAAAGGGTGCCGGTACGACACCCTGCTCTTACCTACTTACATATTTACTCCGGCAACAGTAATCTTTACTTCTGTAACTTCAAGTCCGGTCATATTTTCAATCGCAGACTTAACGCGCTCCTGTACCTTTGCTGTTACAACCGGTACGCTGCATCCATACTCAATAACAAGTGAAATCTGTACAGATACATTCTTCTCCTCAACGGTGACAACAACGCCCTTGGAAAGATTCTTGCTGGAATGCTTTGCAATGACATCATGTGTCAGGGAGCCAGACAGATAGGCAACGCCTTTGCTCTCTGTCGCTGCCAGCGCCGCGATTGTTGCTACTACATCGTTCGCAATCTTGATCTCTCCGGTGCTTTCCTCAACCGGAATAGTAACTTCTCCAGATTCTGATTCCAATCCCACAACGGTACCTCCTCTACTTCTATCTATCGTTTTACCTTTTTGTATTATATCAAATCAAAAGACTTTTGTAAAGAAATTTATTCAGTCCCTGCTTTTGCGGAGCCCATCAGTGTAATGCAAATTTGAGATGCGTTCACAGAAGCCTTTCGTTTTACGATATCTTCAATCTGAGCAAGCTCCGCATCCGTCAAGTTATCCTTACAGATTACGACGTCCACAGCGTCCTGCGTGATGCTGACAATCGAATTTTCAAAACCTTTTGCGCTGAGAAGCGTCTCCACGGCATTTTCCTTATCACTGTAGTCCGTGAGTCGCACAACCGCGTCAATCGCGGCCTGCTTGTCGAGCTCGGTCTGGGCATCACTGTCGATGATAGCTAACAAATCTTCTTTGTTTCTGCCTCTTGACTGCTCCCTTGCAAGCTTTGTCTGCGCCATGTAATCCGACACAGTAAGGCCATTTGCAAGCACGGTTTTCCCCGGATCGTCGATATCCTGATCGAGACTATCAATATCGGTAAGGGCAGTATCGTCTAAATTTGAGTTATCTGTGTTAGCGGTCAAATTTTGATCCGTATTTTGTGCCGTATTGGCATTTTGCGCCGCGTTTATTGCATTTGTTGCATTTGCTTCGGTTCCACTTGTTCCATTATTGCTTGATGTATCATTTGAAGTGCTCTGCACGTTTCCTGCTATGTACGTATCATACTCTGCGATTGCCTCTTTTGCATCGCTGACATTTTGCGTGCTACTGTCTGTGCTGCGCCCTGCGATGTCCACTCTTCCGGCATAGGTCAGATATCCGGCAATCGCAATCATCACTGCCAGCACGGTGATAATCACCTGATTTTTTCTCATGATCCGCTTCACTTTGCTTCCTCCGCCTGAGATTTCTTTTCAATTACCTTTACTTTATGCGCATCAATGCCAAATAATGCCTGAACGGCCTCACTGATCTCACTGATTTTTGTCTGAGTGATATCTCCCTGTGCCGCAACGATCACGCCCTGAATAGACGGACTAATTTCCTTTAATACATATGGCACACCACCCGAGGAGCTACCTGTTAAAAGTGCCTCACTGCTTTTGCTTGTCTGACTATTTACACTTTTTTCCGCTGACTCTCCGCTGCCCTTTTCTATCTCCTGCTTATTTTCTTCAAGCTGAACAGACTTTTCGAGTACTTTTTCAGCGGTTGAGGATAACGTAATCATCACATCTACTGAGGTAACGCCCTCCATCTCGCCAAGGATATGCTCAAGGCGCGCTTCTAGTTCGTGCTCATAGGAAAACAAAGATGTGCCGCTTGAATCTACTATCGTTGTGCTGCCGTTGCCTGCGTTTTGTGTCTGAGCGGAATTGGAACCGGACTGATTCAAACCAGAGCTTTTGGATTGCGGCAATGAGCAGATGATAAGGACGATCGCCGCGGCTGCTAAGAGACCCAGCCGCAAAAAGCCGATCTTTTTTAACTCGGAAAGCCATTTGGATTTCATGATTTCGTTTTGCTCCTTTAAATTGGATGCCTAAAAGGTTATGGAAAACCATGTCGAAAAACGCGATTTTTTTGTCGTAAAGATGAATCGTATAGTTGTTGTCATTTCTTTCAGTATGCTGAAAATATACTGAAAACATGCTGATTTTATCCATTTTTTAATGTGACGATAATCTCACAGGAAGAAGAAAGCTGCTTTGCCAGATAATTTTTCAGTGCTCTGGATGGTTCAATTTCTTCCCCATAGGATAAGCCCTGATATTCCCCAGCAAAACTTTCTGTAGAAGCACTACTATTCTTCTTATTCTGCTCTTTGAGGTCATTATCCGTATTCATTTTGCTTACTGTCACAGTAATTCGAATAATAGTTCCATCTGAATCCGAAGTGAATGACAATTCTTCCAAGCAAAATCCACGTTTTTCAAGAAGATCCCCTATTTGCTGTTCAAGAATTTTTTTCTGGGCAGATAGTTCAAGGGTTGTTTGTCTCTCATTTAATTCCTGCAAATCTGCCTCCAAATAGGTTCCCTGCGACCAGGAAGCTGCTGCTTCTAACCAGGTTTGTCCCAGACGATCCGCCGAAATCGACAAAATCGGAGAGACAAATAGTAATACAAGTAATAAATTTAAAAACAGACGAATATAGGGGCCATATTCTTTTTTCGCGACAAGGTTTTCCACTAATGCCGATAAAATAAGATATCCTGCGATCTGACGTAGATAATCACGAATTGCAGTCATGGTCAATTCCTCCTGAAATTACGCCGACAAACACTTTGCCGAGCCCCCTTCGTAAAACCTCTGAGAAGCCACTACAATACCCGATTTGTAAATGCACAGATCACCGCGATTGTAATTAAAAAAAGAAATACCGCCATGCACAGCGTCTTAAGCATCATCCGATTTGTAAACGAAACTGCTTGCAGCGCCGTAATCATGCGCTTATCTGAAATTGGACTTGCAATCGCTGCAATGCCATAATAGATTAAAACAATGGCTGCCATTTGCAGAATCGGATACAAACTTACAAGTACTAGCACAACGCAGCCTGCCATTCCAATTCCATTTTTGATTAATGTCCCCGTTCCGATCAAAATCTCTGCGGTGCTTTTGATCCCGCTTCCAATTCCCGGAATGGACCCAATCAACTTCTGAGCAAATGCCGGTCCTGCGCTAGACGCTAACGGCACAATTAGGCCTTGAATGACTTGCAGTCCAACAATAACCGCACAGAGCGTTTTCATCGACCACTCATAGAGGACTTTGATCAGCTCTTCGATTCCCGCAAAGCGTTCACCTCCTGTCAATCCATTTAAAACAGAAACGCCAAAGTATAACTTTACAAATGGTAAAATGGCATAGATAAGTACCGCATCCACCAGACCAATGATGCCAAAGGTTGCCTGGTAATACAGACTAGATGAAGCCGCTCCGGTAATGCAGACCATAGATAAACAAAAGGCTGGCAACAACATTTTCATAAATGCAATCATTAGATTCAGACAATCCGTCACAAGGCGACAACTCTGAATAAATCCAGTAAGTGCAGAGGCCATAATCATCAAAAATACAACAAACCAAGCCTGCCCCGCAATCTGATCACTGTCAAAAACGGATGCGATACTGCTAAGCACCGCAGAGCAAATCACAAGGAGGAGAATTTGAACCGCCTGTGCGCGATTTTGCTGGATCTCTCCAAATAAGATGGACAGCAGATCCGCTGCAATTTGAGAAAAAGAAAGCGACTCATCTGCATGAATTAATTTTCGAATTAGCTCGCCAAATCCCATCTGCGTATTTGATAGGTTGTCCGAAACAAATTGCTCCAGATCCGATAGATCAAGCTCCGACAATGCATCATCAACATCAATCAAAAAGCTGCCATCTTCTGTGCTGTTTTGTTCGGCTGTCGCGTACACTGTCTGATCAAATATGCCAGTTATCAAACATGCAATGAATAGGCTAACAGTCAGACACCTTGCTGCCAGTAAGAAAATTCGCCGTAACGATTTGCTTCCTCCAGTCATATGTTCCTTTCTGTATGCAACTCACCTCGTAACCATCTTATACCAGCTGCGAAACCGCTTTTAAAACAGCCAATACGATCGGCATGCTAAAGCCTAGAATCGTAAGGCGCGCCGCCATGGAAATCTGACGCCCCAGTGCCTCCTGCCCGCAGTCCTTGCAAAAATCACAAGCAAACTCTCCCAAACAGGTAATGCCAATCATTTTCAAAATGCTTTCCATATAAATATTATCAATGGAAAGATACTGCCGAAGCTGATTCATGCTCTGAATCAAATAGCGAATCTGTTCCAAAAGATAATAGCCAAAGAACAATCCTGCCGCCAACATCAGATACGTGCGATATTCTTCCTTTATCTGTTTCAGACAAGCAGCTAACAAGGTAAACGCAATGCCCGCTGCGGCAATTTTCCACATACACCCTCCGTTTCCGGCTTGTCTGCCAGATGATATCCGTTTCAATATTTTTCAATATTGGGGAAGAAAAGGAGACAGCCAAAAGAAGACTATACCTTTTTCATAGCGCAAACAGATTTCGGATGCTGTCAAACAGATCGCTGATGTATGGAATCAGCCAGAATAGCACAAGAATCAGGCCGGACAAGGATACCAAAAATGCCTGCTCGTCACGGCCGCTCTGCTTTAGCACCTGCTGTATGATCGTCACCAGAATTCCGACCGCCGCGATCTTAAAAATCAGATTGACATCCATTACGGTATCCTCCCATTTTTCCATAAGCTTAATTTTCATCATGTATTGCTTTCATATGCTGCGGAGTCGTTACCAAACCAAAATAAGAAGGAACGCTGCCGCCGAAAAGCTGAGTACGCGGCACAGTTTACACTCATTTCCAAGTTTACTCACCCGCTCCTCATACAGCTGTGAAAGCTGCTTTGCATCAAAAAGAAGCTGTTCCTTTACCATGCTCCGCTCTGGCAATAAAAAGTCCGATGCACAGTGAAGAATGAGTTCCTGCTCCTGCGTACTCCAGCCAATTTTGCTGTATGCTTCACATGCAGCCTGATCCCACTCTTGTAGAAAGTCACTCCCCTTTGCTACATGCCTTGCAATTCGATCAACAAATTCTTTCGTTGCCCCCTGTGTGATTGACGCAGCCTTTTGAAATACTTCTTCAAGCATACTGCCTCTGGCCTCGATCTCCTGCCCCGAAAAAAGCAAGAAACGAATAAATTCCTGTAATTGCTTCGCCGTCTCTTTTCGGGACATTTCTACACAAAATCCAATGGATAAAAGAATTCCTGCTATCATTGCGGCAGCTGCCAGTTTCATGAATCGCTCCTTTCCACAGTTATCGTTGTCATGAGTGTTCGATTTTGATCATAAAGCAAATAGCTGCGGGAATGATCATCGTTTATTTGAATTTCTATGTACCGCAAAAACAACTTCGCTGCCTCTGCCTCTTGACCGCACCTTTGATCAAACAAATGCTTCTTGATCGTTCCATGCGCAGTCGTTAGAAGTGAAGTTCCCCACTTTTTTGCCTGTTCAAAGATTTGAATATCTGTCTCTCCTCCTGCCTCATCTGCTGCCAATACCTGCGGCGCCATTGTCCGAAGAAGCATCTGCATCGTGCTTGTCTTGTTGCCGCCGTCCATGACATCGGTATTTTGGCCTATATCGTTCTGCGGAATACCGTTTACGCAAGCTGCTACTTCACCTCGCTCATCCGCCAGACCAACGGTAAGTGGGTTATGAGCATCGTCTCCATCTGAAATCAAGCGAATCAGATCTCGAAGGAGGGTTGTCTTTCCAAGCCCCGGTGGAGAAACAATCAGTGTGTCTAAGAATTGCTCCTTTTCCCACAGCCACTGATAGACTGCCTCTGCGCAGCCGCGCACTTCTCTGGCAATCCGGATGTTATACGAGCTAATCCGGCGAATTCCCTGTATCTGCCCATCCCGAAGAATCGCTTCTCCGCAAATTCCAATACGGTGTCCTCCCTGAATGGTCAGATACCCTTGGCGAATCTGATCTTCTACGGCATAGACAGAAAAGCGGCTTGCATTTAACAAAATCTGCTCCATTTCTGCTTTTGACGGAATAATGAACTGTGATACTTGTAGTGTTGTTTTCGGTAATCTTGTCTTCGATAGTCTTGTTTTTGCTAACGTCAAACTACCATCCTGATTTAAATACCAAAGACGCATTCCCTTTCGCAGAGAAACGGGACGTTGCGCGCGGATACGGATTTCCTCAAATGACATAAGCGAAACGTTTCCTCTTAAGAGCGCTGTCTTTATGGATTCCGGCAAAATCTGCTGGATGGCTTCTGTCTGCATTGGCATCACCTCTAACACAAATATATGCAGGCTCGTCTTCATTATGTAAAAAGTCGCTAATTTACAAGTTATCCCTCTATGCTCCATTCTCTTTTTTGTCTGCTGTTTTATAATAGCAGTAAATGCTAAGCTTATAGATTTTGTGTTGCTAGTACGATCAACAATGTCTCAAAATAACATCACACATCCCAAAATCAGGAAGGAGCAATCACAATGTTTTTTTCTTATGACAAAACACTTGGAAAGGTAGAAACACCACAGGGTACCATGACACTTAAGGAACAAACATCAGAGGCCTTACTCAATATTGAGGGAGAAGTCTTAGATGATGCGGCTCAGTATTTTTCAATCTGTATGCAGTTCTCGTTTCTGCCAGCCCTCTTTGTCATTATCTCTTCGATTTTTAAGAGCTATTTTCCTACATACTCGGCGTAAAGCTTGGACTGGGACTGACAGGCTGTTGGATTGCTTTTGCCATGGACGAAGCCTTCCGCGGAATCAACTACTTCTTCCGTTGGAAATCAAAAAAGTGGATGAAGAAGACAGTTGTCTGATTGCCACAAAATGGACCAATTTTTTCATAGCAAGTTGTGCTGTGCAATTTCCTGTGTTTTGGCATAATCGGCTGGTGAAACGCCTGTCTGTTTCTTAAAGACTTTACTGAAATAGCTTTCGTCTGCAAAGCCAACGCACTCGCTAACCTCCATTATACGCATGGAGGTGGTGGTGAGCAGCTGCTTCGCATGTGCAATACGAATATCCCGCAAATATTGAAATACCGTTTTTTTCATGTTTCTGCGAAACAAACGATTCAAATAATCAAAATTGATATCAAATTTTTCTTCCAGATAATCGCCCGTGAGCGGTTCCTTGTAGGCTTCATGCAGGAAGCTTTGCACTTCAAGAACCTTCTTATAACCACGAGCGGTTATCATTTTATTTTCCTGCAGTGCAAATGTCAGACTGGCACGAGACAACTGAATTAAAAATGCCAGAAATTGAACACCACTCAGGTCCTTATAATACTCCATATGATCAGAATTTGCCGATACCACCTGCAAAGTCTGCTGAATGAGCGCCCCCCAAACGTTTTCATCCTGAATATGACAATATTTCGGAATCATCAGCTGATGACTCTCCTCTTTCGGCATGTCACTCGAATCGCTCTGCATCGCCGCGCATCGAATCTGAATCATTTGCTCATGCATTTTAGACTCGTCTATTTCGTTATTTATTTCGTTATTTATTTCATTATCTATTTTATCATTTTTGCCTTCTTCCAACATTGTAGGAATCATCATGTGAATCGTCTCATGCTGAAAATGGATATAATAATATTCGCAATAGGTAATCTGTTTTCCTTCATGATACTTCTCCGGATCCAATAGAATAAAATCGCCGGGGCGCAGATGATATGGAACGCCATCCTCTGCCAGATACAGTTCTCCTTTTTGAATCAAATACGCGATATATTCATGCGGTACACGCTTTTTATGTGCACACGGCGGTTTTAAAGTACAATAATCGGCCAGACGTACCTGCGGTACAATTCTGCTGTCCATCACATAATACATATCCATTTCCCCCTGTTTTCTATCCTTATCTGTCTTAAAGTTTATCTTACTCCAGTTTGACATAATTATCAATGTACGATATTGTTTGTATTATTGCTTTTTAATTGACTCAACTACGCCATAATAGTGCAATGATTTTGTTCAATAAAATGAACAAAGTATATAATTTGAAACCTACAGAAATGAGGTGAACTCTACATGAGCTTTATCCGAGATATGAAATAAAGAAAACTCGTGATGCCAAAGAAAAATAGATCTTATCTTATATCTTATCTATACACTGCTCGATTGATTGTACGGTAATGTATAAGATACAATACAAATAGTGACAGGCAGGTTGTTCGTTCATCGAATTTACCTGCCTGTTGATTTTACATACTCAACTCAAATTTAACATAACTTACTTCCATTTGCGACAAGCTTAAAGCGCCAACCTAATACCTCGGCCGCGCGTCTGCACATCATCATTCGCTCCTGTCATCTTCAAAATCTCTGCTGCTTGTTCTGCTACCTTTGTGGCATGTTTTTTTGAATGTTCTGTATAGCCAAGACATTTCAGCACTTGATTTCCCTGCTCGATCATTGCATTTATTTCTTCATTTTTCTGGATTTCTTTATAGGTAATCTGTTCTGTGAGCTGTTCTTTATTCTTTTCTGATGCCTTCAACGCATCTTTTTCTTTTGATTTCTCCGACATTTTTATTTTCTTGCCTTCCTTCTTCTTTCATCTTTTCATTTATTTATTATTTTTTTGTTTCATGATAAACAGTATCACTTATATCTGTTATCTGTCTATCTATTTTTTGTAAAACATGAGTAAAAAATGTACGGAACAATAAATAGCAGAAACTTCTGCAAGAAAAGAAATGCCAGTTTCCTTTTTCCTTGAGAACTGGTATACTATCATTAAGAATTTTGGAATTAGAATTTTTATAATTATAAATTCACAAAGGAGGGAACAATATGTTTCGTATCAATACATACAAAGAAACTCTTGAAGGAAAAAAGATCATTTTTCTTGGCAGTTCCGTCACCTATGGAGCCTGTGCTATGGGGCAATCTTTTATCGAGGCATTAGCAGATAAAGATGGAATGGTTGCCATTAAGGAAGCGGTCAGCGGAACGCTTCTTGTTGATGAGGATGTTGCAGACGGCAAATCATATATTGCCCGACTAGCAACCATTGATCCAACCATAAAAGCAGATGCATTTGTCTGCCAGCTGTCTACAAATGATGCCACACACAATAAACCGCTTGGAACCGTTTCCGATTCCTATGCAAAAGAAGCATTTGATACAAAGACCATAGCAGGCGCCATTGAATTTATTATCGCATATGCCAAGCAAACCTGGCATTGCCCGGTACTCTTTTACACTGGAACAAAGTATGACAGCGCACTCTATCAAAAGATGGTTGATCTTCTGCTTGTAATACAGGAAAAATGGCAGATTGATGTGATTGATTTATGGAATGACCAAGAAATGAATCAAGTTTCACCAAGCGATTATAAGCGTTACATGGCTGACCCGATTCATCCAACAAGGGATGGCTATCGTGAATGGTGGCTGCCAAAATTTGAGGAAGGTATCGCTCTTTCTTTGACCCGAAAACACACAATTGACATTTCAAGATTTGTTGATAAGGCAAAAACTCTTGGTGTTCTGGGTGTAAAGGTTACTCAACACGATGAGTTAAAGGCAGAATGGTTGAGCGAAGGGGAATGCCGCAGAAATATTTATTCGGCAAGCAAAAGTTTTACGTCTTGCGCAATGGGATTTGCCGTACAGGAAGGACTCATTTCACTGGATGAAAAGCTTACTGATGCATTCGCAGATGATCTTCCTGAAAATCCAGATGAAAATCTGAAAAAAGCGACGGTCCGTGATCTTTTGACGATGTGTCTTGGTCAGAAATCTGGTCATTTAATGGGTGAACAACGACCGCTCTATCAGGAAGATGATTGGGTTAAGATGTCACTTGCCATTCCATTTGTCTATGAGCCAGGAACACATTTTGTCTACAATAATGTCGGTCCTTATCTGGCGGGTGTACTTGTGCAGAGACGTTCTGGAACGGATCTGGTATCATATCTGATGCCACGACTTTTCAAGCATCTTGGCATCAAACGCCCGACCTGGGAAATTGATCCGCTCGGCAATACATTTGGTGCAGGCGGCTTGTTCCTCACCCTTTCTGAGCTTCACACATTTGGCCTGTTCTATTTAAAGAAGGGAAAATGGAACGGAAAACAATTACTAAATGCCGCATGGATTGAGGAAAGTACAAAGCCATCGGATACTGAACAATACGCTTATTTGTTCTGGCGTGGAAAGTACAATTCCTATCGTGCCGATGGCAAATATTCGCAGCTTTCCATTGTGCTGCCCGATGCAGATGCTGTTGTGTCGCTTGTCGCAGAATGTCGCAAGGGTGACGAACTGATGCAAGCAGTAAATGACTTGATTTGCGCACAACTATAACTAATCTAATACGTGATCCACTTGAAATTTCAAATAAACAAATAAAAATTCAAACGCCAGAGATGGCGTATACGAAAGTTTCTTCCATCTCTGGCGTAATATGAAATACCAGTAACTTTGCAGCAACCTTACTTGCAATACAGCTACCCGTGATACAATTACCTACAATGTTTTTTATTATTCATTACTTATGGTACGGCTCATTCTTCTGAATACGAAAGCAACGATAAATCTGCTCCAGCAAAATCACACGCATCATCTGATGAGGAAACGTCAGTGCCGAAAAGCTAAGCTTCTCATCCGCACGCGCAAGCACCTTTTTACTAAGGCCAAGGGAGCCTCCAATCACAAAAACCAGATGCGACCGACCCGCCACGGTAAGTTTCTCCAAATGTTTTGAGAGTGCCACGGAATCGTACTGCTTTCCATCAATCGCCAATGCGATGACATATCCATCTTTCGGGCAACGTGCAAGCAGACGATCGCCTTCTTTATCCTTGATCTGTTCGCACAGCAGATCACTTGCCTGATCTGGTGTCTTCTCATCCTCCACCTCGACAAGCTCAAGCTTCGTGTATAGTCCAAGGCGCTTTGAATATTCTGCGATGGCCTGTTTCCAGTAGCTTTCCTTTAATTTTCCAACGGTTAATATCGTAATTTTCAACTTTTGTACCTTTCTTTCTGATTCCTTTTATTCTGCTGCATAACATTCCTTTTGTGTTACAACAAAATTAAGTCGTCTGTCATGTTCCTCACTTGGAATCGCATCACAAATCTGCTCCTCGAATGCATAACCAATCGTAGCGGCTTTTGGATACAGTTGCAGATAACGGTCATAGTAACCGCCACCGTATCCCATGCGCAGCCCATCCCGTGTGAACGCACATCCCGGCACAAGAATCAAGCTATTTTCATCTGGCTGAACGATCGGGCACTCCTCCCTGGGCTCTAAAATTCCATATGCGCCTTTTACACAATCATCCAATGATTCAATACGGCAAAATACCATTGTGCCATTGCCCTGCTGGTTCTCTGAAAGGAGCACTCTCGGCACTGCAACGCATTTATGTGCAGCAAGCGACTGCTCAAGAACGGGCATGGTATCTGCCTCACTGCGATATGCCATATAGGCCAAAATCATATTCGCGTTCTGGTATGTCTGCGTAGCAAATAAATTTTTGGCAATCTGCATGGATTTTTCCTGCCGATTTGTAATCTCAGAGCGTCGTCTTAATGCAGACTTGCGAAACACTCGCTTCTCTTCTTCTATCGTCATATGAAGCTCCTTCTTCACGGACAAAAACGCGTCGCAACCCACTCCGCAGCGCGAATGCCATCCATTGCCGCCGACGTGATACCGCCCGCATAGCCTGCGCCCTCACCACACGGATACAGTCCGCGGACATTGCTCTCACCATTCTCGTCGCGCACCATGCGAAGCGGCGATGAGGTACGGCTCTCTACACCGAGAAGCAATGCATCTTCTCTCGCAAAACCATGAATCTTGCGGTCAAATGCTGGAATTGCCTCGCTCAGCGCTTCGGTAAGTGGCTTTGGAAGCACCTGATTTAAGTCAGCGAAGGCATATGCCCCCTTTGTGCATGGCTTGACATCGCCAAATCCTGTTGAGATGTGCCCATCCTTAAAATCGCCAAAGAGCTGTAGCGGAATTTTGCTGTTTCCTGCGCGGTATGCTGCCTGCTCAAGACTTCGCTGAAAGGCAACACCGCCCATATAAGATGCGTCTGGGAAATCCTGCGGGGTAACGGTGACAATCAGCGCCGAGTTTGCATTTTTGCTGTCTCGTGCATGGTAGCTCATTCCGTTTACAGCAAGACCGCCTTTTTCGCTTGAAGCATTGACAACAAAACCGCCCGGGCACATGCAGAAGCTATAAACACCACGACCATTTGCCGCCTGATGTGTCAGCTTATAGCTAGCTGCACCAAGTGATGGAACATGTGCGGCTCCATATTGGGAAAGGTTGATCATCTCCTGTGGATGCTCAATACGCACACCGACAGCGAAGGATTTTGGCTCCATGTGAATATGCTTTCCAAGCATTGCGAAGGTGTCGCGTGCGCTATGACCAGTTGCAAGAACAAGTGTCTCACAAGCAATGTATTCGGTCTGGTTCACCCAAATTCCAGCAAGTGCACCATCTCTTATATCAAGATCGGTCATACAGCTGTCAAAGTGCACCTCTCCGCCATACTCTAAAATACTCTTTCTCATGCGGACGATTACATCCTTTAATACATCAGTTCCGATATGAGGCTTTTGCTGGTATAAAATTTCCTCTGGTGCACCGTGCTCAACAAAAATCTCAAGAACCTTGCGATTTCGCATAAACTTGTCCTTAACGAGCGTATTGAGCTTTCCATCGGAAAATGTACCTGCGCCGCCCTCTCCGAAGGAAACATTTGTCTTCTCATCTAGCTCTCCTGTATTCCAGAAATGCTCGACCTTCTGGGAACGGCGCTCGACATCGGTTCCACGCTCCAAAAGAATCGGACGATACCCATGCTGTGCGAGCAGATAACCACAGAAAAGTCCCGCCGGTCCGGTTCCAATGATGACTGGACGATGCTTTTGCTGCTGTTCTCCTGCTTTTGGAAACGTATACGTCTGCCCAGAAGCAATCACAATAGACAGATTATGAAGTTTTTTAACAACGGCATGCTCATTGTCCACCTCTGCCTCAATCAGATAGACAAAGAAAAGCTCTGGCTTTTTTCTTGCATCAATGGACTGGCGCAGAATCTTCCAGCTCTTTAAGTGACTGTTCGAAATTTTCAGCTGCTTACATATTTTTTCTTCCAGTTGTGCCTTGCTATGACCGCATGGAAGCTTTAATGAATTGATCTGTATCATCTATTTTTCCCTCTGCTTTTCTGTACGTTATGACCCTTTGTATATTCTTTGTTCTCTTTTGTATGCGTTTTAATCGTACTCGCCACCGCTTTTCCAGCAAGCGTACCGGTGGCCCATGCCCAGTGCAAATTATAACCGCCGCAGATTCCGTCCACATCAAGAAGTTCTCCGGTCAGGTATAGTCCTGGCACATTAATACACTCCATCGTTTCTGGATTGATTTCACGAAGATCAACTCCGCCCGCACACACCTGTGACTGACTAACTGGGTTAGTTCCCGTAATTGTCACGCGATATTCCTTTGCAAGTGCCGCTAAATGTTCACAATCAGTCGGTCGCATTGGACGGTCAATGGCAATCCTTGCCTTTCGGCAAAGTGCCTGCACGAGTTTCGAGTTCCACAATCCGCACAGCTGTCCCTGCGCGCTTCGCTCGGTAAACCTTGCACGCGCACGCAACTCTTCTAACAGCTCATCCTTTGTCATGGACGGCATAAAATCAAGCACTGCTTCTGTCTTTTTCTTCTTTAACAGCGAATAGGCAGCATAACGACTCACCTGAAAAACAGGGATTCCGGAGATTCCATAATCAGTCAGCTGCACCTCTCCTGTATCTGCACTCATGCGCTGCCCATCTGAATACAGCGTAACGGTTGCCTGCACACGCACACCGCTCCAAAGCTTTCCCACTGGATCGTTTTCTTGGACAAGTGCCGTCAGTGCTGGGACAATCGGCTGTATCTTCAAGCCAAGTGTACGACAAAAGCCTTGTGGATCAGTAAGCTTTCCTGCCTTCATTCCTGCAAGACTTCCCGCCGCCAAAACTAGCGCATCACTCGCAAAGCGATCGCCTGCTACCGTCACTACTTCGAATCCATCACGCGTTTTTTTGATCTGTTTTGCAGATGAATCGGTATGTATCATGACATGCAGTCGCTTGGCTTCCATTAAAAGGCACTCGGCAACCGAAGCCGCCTGTCCGGAAGACGGATATAAATAACCATCGCGCGCGCTCGGCCGAATGCCTAGCTCTTTTAAGTAGTCAACTGCTGCCGATGTCGGATACTGCAAAAGCACCTTTTCTGCCTGCTGTAACGACGCACTTCGATAGCAGAAACGCTCCATTTTTTCATTCGTGTAGTTGCATTTTCCATTTCCTGTTGCCAGGATTTTTTTTGCCGGGCGATCCTGCGCCTCGAGAATGTGAACTTCACATCCGCCGCGTGCGGCATAGATCGCCGCCGTCAGACCAGACGCACCCGCTCCAATGACAAGCACCTGTGTTTTCATCCAAGTTTTCCTTTCTTTGTATTATCTTTCTTTGTATTATAATGATTCGTGACCATTTAAAACTCGCTTCGTAATACTGACTCTGCGAGACTGTGAATCGTTACATATTTTCGAATCCGAAGCGTATTCCAATTCATCTCGATCAGCTCACAGCCAACATAGCCGCGTGCCTTATCGCCATCTTCCTCCATATGAGACGGATCTGACAAAAAGAGACGAAGTTCTTCTTCTTCCATTCCAGCAAAACGCACATCCCAGTAGGGCGCTACTGAAATTAGCTGTCCAGTATCAACGTTGTACTCCTCCAGAAAAATATCCATCTGTGCAGTCACGCGCACCGCACTCTCTGACTTTGACGGCAGGCGGATCAGCGTTTCTCTTGTTTCTTTCTTTGCCCACACATTTTGTGCCACCTGCTTTGTCACAAGAAAGCTTGTCTGCTCAATCGTCAGAAATAATGCCGCAACAGCAAGAAAACGAATTGCATACTTCACACAAGCACCACCTTTCCCGGCACACAATTTGTACCGGTTCCAATCGTTTTTTCTTATGTAAAGTATGGATTCGTTTTCATCTGATTATTCCTACATACTACATATAATTCATTCTTATCTACTTTACAGCAGCTTACACTTCTTTGCGATGCGAACAAGCATCTGTCCCTTTGGCAGATCTCTCATGACGCTCTCGGTAAGCAGCTTAATCTTAACAGCAACCGCAAAGTATACAACTACTGCTACGACTACTGAGATCAGCATCGGAATTGCCTTTCCTAAGAACTGATGGAGCAGTTGGTAACATCCAAAGCAGACAACACCCATGATTGCTGATGCCACGATTGGTTTTACAAACAATGTCATCACATCCGGGCGATATTCCAAAAGCTTGCTGATGGAATAGAAATTCAGGATCGTAATCACAAGCGCATAGATCACATAGCTGATGATCACGCCGTAGATGCCCATGTTAAAGCCAAGGCAAAGAATCAGCAATACCACAACGTGAACGGCCATCGCAATCAGTGAATGGCAGACCGGAAGATTCATCCGGTCGATTCCCTGAAGAATGGAGTTTGTGATCGTGGAGAAGGAGAACGTGATAACCGCCGGGCAAACCACCTGAAGGTAAGTGCTTGCAGAGCTGGTATCACTTGAGAATAAGGTCTTAATAATCGGATTTGCTAACACAAGCAGACCAACTGCAGACGGAAATGCTAAAAGCGAAATAAAACGAAGAATCGCATTGACCTTCGACTTTGCTGTCTGCTCATCTCCGAGTGCATAGGCTGCCGTCAGTGTCGGAACAAGTGATACAGCCATCGCAGAGGAGATGGATACCGGAATGTGAACTAACAGCAGCGCCTTCGCATTGTAAGCGCCCCACATGCTGTCCTTTACATCCTCCAAGCCCTTAGATGCCATAATGTTGTTAAATAAACTTCCATCTACTAACTCGATCAGGTTATACAGCGCAGTACTTAAAATAACTGGCAGCGCGATAGACAACATCAAACGGAAAATATCCTTATATTCCTGCTGAGTTCCCGTCTTATCACGGCTGATGTTAACTGCCAGAATCTTACGGTATGCCACAAACAAAATAAAACAAAAGATCAACCCGGCAAGCGCACCTGCACCAGTTCCGATCGCACCACCTGCTGCACCCCATGCATAACCTAAATCAGCAGTACCGTTTGTGACGTCCATTCCATGACCAAAGTCAAACAGAAAATAGGCAAATACAACGGACATGATTGCATTGATCAAGCCCTCTACGATCTGTGAAACTGCTGTCGGAAGTGTGTTCTGAAGTCCCTGGAAAAATCCACGGAACACACCGAGCAGTGCCATAATCAAAATGGTTGGTGCCATAAAGCGAAGCGCAATCGCTGCTAATTCACTGTGGAAAAATACCCTTGTAAAAAACTGTGCGCCAACAAGCACGATCAGACCAAATGTGGTACCGATACCGATCGCAAATACAACTGCACAGATGAAGACTCTCTTTACATTGCGCCACTGTCCAAGCTGTGCCTTTGCGGAAACCATCTTTGACACGGCAAGCGGAAGGCTGTATGACGATAGCAGCAGCAAAATTGTGTAGACGCTGTATGCATACGAGTAAAATCCATTTCCCTTATCTCCGATGATCGCTGTCATTGGAATACGATAAATCATACCCATGACACGCACCAATATCGACGCAATCGCAAGAATACTTCCCTGCGCGATAAAATCATTTTTCTTTTTTTCCATTACAAAATCTTCCCTTTCCTGCCACGATTCCGAGGATTCCCCCTGTGGCTTATCTGAGAATTGATAATCCGTTCAATATCTCTCTCTGGCGAGCCTCCATCTGCTCGCGTTCTTCCTCTTCCATATGGTCATAACCAAACAGATGTAGCATACTGTGCGCAACCAAAAATCCCAGCTCGCGCTCTAATGAATGGCCATAGCTTTCGGCCTGCTCATACACCTTGTCCACAGAGATGATGATATCGCCAAGCACCAACTCCCCAGTCTCAAAGTTGAAATAATCCTCAGAGGCTTCCTCAAGCGGATCAAAATCCGCCGGCTTGTTGTAGTCCACCATCGGGAAGGACAGCACATCAGTCGGACGGTCAATTCCTCTGTACTCTTTGTTGATCGCATGGATTTCTTCATTATTTGTCAAAAGTACATTTACCTCTGCCTCATACGGACATTTTTCATAATCCATGCAGCCCATGACGACACGCTCAATCAACGCCTTGTAGTCAAATGGCAACTCCTTTGAAGCTTCATTCTCAATTGTAATTGTCATACTCTCTCCATCAGCCTCTTGGCTTTCTTGTTTTTTCCGAGCGCGGTGCATCTGCTTCTTTTGCATGCTCCTGCGCACGCTTTTTGCTGTTTTGTTTGTTCTCGTACTCCTCGTATGCCTTTACGATTTTCTGAACAAGTGGATGGCGGACAACGTCTCGATTATCCAGATAGACAAATCCGATATCATCCACATTCTTTAAGACCTTGATTGCCACATCCAGACCAGACGGCGTACCTGCCGGAAGATCCTTCTGTGTCATATCACCGGTGATGATGACCTTTGAGCCGAAACCGATACGGGTCAGAAACATCTTCATCTGAGCCGGTGTCGTATTCTGCGCCTCATCCAATATGATGTAGGAATTGTCGAGGGTACGTCCTCTCATGTACGCAAGCGGTGCAACTTCAATCAAGCCCTTCTCCTGATTGTTAAGGAAGCTCTCTGCTCCCATAATCTGGTACAGTGCATCGTACAGTGGACGCAGATAAGGATCAATCTTACTCTGCAAATCACCTGGAAGAAAACCTAACTTCTCGCCTGCCTCAATTGCCGGACGGGTCAGAATAATACGGCTGACTTCCTGCTTTTTAAATGCGTCAATTGCCATCGCCATTGCAAGGTAGGTCTTTCCGGTTCCGGCCGGGCCGACACCAAAGACAATCATCTTATTGCGGATGGCATCCACATACTGCTTCTGTCCAACGGTCTTTGGCTTTACCGGCTTTCCTGAAATCGTGCGACAGATGATATCATTGTCAATTTCAAGCACCTCATTGCTCTTCTCCGAAAAGGACATCGCAATTGTGTAATCGACATTCTGCTCTGTCACCGTGTTTCCTCTGCGTGACAGCTCAAGCAACGTATCTACGACGCTTCGCGCCTTGCCCACTGCCTCTTGTGTTCCAGACAGACGGATCGCATCGCCACGGTTGACAAACGTCACACCGAACGCACGCTCAATCTTCTTTATATTACAGTCGAACTGTCCAAATACATTCAGCTGATGGGCAGCTGGTATTTCCATAACTGCTTGCGCAACACTCATACATTAACCTCTCTAACTCGCTACTCTTGTTTTTGTGATTCCTGATCAACGGATTTCTCCTGCCCTTGCGCTTCGAGTTCACCACTCTCCACTGCATTCTCCTCAAGAAGAAATCGTACCTTCATTCGATACGCATCAGGTTCACTTTCTATTGTAACATTATTTTCAATTATTTCCACCCCTAATTTTTCTAATTGAACAATAAATTCAAGATATTTTTGATTTGCTTGCTCTTTTAGCTGTTCATCCGTATAGGAAATTTGTGCTGTTTCATAGGAAAGCAGCCGATATTTTTCTGAGTAAAATGGCAGATAAAAATTGTCGAAGATCTTCCACTGGTGCTGCTCAATATACAGTTCCTGCTGTGACGCATTCAGCTCTTTTGGCTGCAATTCATTCTCCTGCGGCGCATTCGCTGATCCTGAATTTGAAGTTTCATTTGAATTTGCTCTTACAATTGGCAGACTTCCGGGCAGACAAAAGCGATGGCCAAACAAAATAATCCCCGGAAGCACGCGCTCGGACGTATAATGCCGAACCATTTGGCTTCGAGGTATTTTCATTTCAACCGTTTCTTCGTAGTCAATCCACACATCTGCCGAGGCGTTTGTTTGTTCATAGGCGATGATTTCCTGTGAATCATTATAAATCGGGATATAGCCGGACACAAGCACATCACCAACCGCCACCTCGTCACCTTTTTTGACGAGCGGTGTACCGCGTCTTGTCACCATTTGCATGATGGTACCACTTTTTGAGGCGCGTATGCTACACGGTGCTTCCTCCTGCACCTTGACTGTGGCGGTATTATTCTCTTCAATTTCAACAACCAGTCTCGTACCTTCAAGACGTGCCGACACCCATGTAATATCATCAAATTCGTTTCGCAGCCGTTTTTCAAGCGAATCACACACGACATCAGAAATTCGCATGCCAGGACAAAAGCCTTCCTTCTTGACAAATGAGAGCAGATAGCTGTCTGTGTAGCGCACATTGCCCGCAAAATCAATGTCCCACACAAACAGTGACATCACATACAGCGCCACAAATGACAATACGCCACATACCAATCCTACACGTCGTTTTCTTGTCTTCTTCCATAAAAAATAAGGGCCGCGCTTTTCAAGAATATGAATGGAAACGCCTGTCTTTGCCCTCAGGCTGCATAGCCTTTTCATATCTTTTGCCTTTACACTTGCTTCCATACCGTCTGATGTCCGGCGCACCTGATACAAAATCAGGCCATGAAAGGATGCCATATTGAAAAAGCGCTCTGTCTCAGATCCGCTCACGCAGATTCGAATCCGGTTGGTCCATCCAAATTTCATGCTTTCACCGTCCATTCCATTTCTTCTATCTCACTCCTCATAGCAGATCGACTCAATACAACCAGTGACCTTGACCTCCTCCGCCGCAAAATACGCCATTGCCAGACACCGTCCTGTAATTCGGATGCGATGCCTCCCCGCCAGAATGCAAATCTCATTTTCCTGACAGGAAAGAAGCTTTTTAAAATTGCGCACCTGCATCTCACGATTGCCAGAAAGCTGCGTCAGCTCTGCACCCATCACAACATCTTTTGGCAGATGAAGGCAGTCCACAACATGCTCTGTCCGGCGCATTCGTGAATCACTCTGAACACGATGCTTTTTCTGCGTCCGTGTTCGCTTTCCTGATTTTCGTTTCATCGCACCGACCCGTTTTTGTTCTTACGCCAATCTATGTGTCATGAGCATAATTTATGCCAGACTTTGCATAAGCAGATAGATCTGCCCATAGCAAAGTCTGGCATATTTATTTTTCTTATTCAATCAACGCAATTGCTCTATTCAATCAATTCTTACTCAACTGCTTATGTACTCGACTTAATAAGCCCCCATGAAAAGAAGTGTCGGCGCTACTCGAGACTCTGTAATGCGCAGGCGAAGTGAGGCTGTCTGAACCGGCTCTAAGCAGGCAATTTTCTTATATCCGATTACCGTTCCCTCGTAAACAGTTTGATAAACACCATCTTCATCCGCTGCCTCTATTACAAAACGCTCTACTCGCTGGCTCATTGTAATATCTTCCTTTAACACAACATAGCGAACGGTCTGTGCAGTCTCCCACTTGGCTGTAATGGTAAGCTCATGCTCACCATCCATCAGTACCAGTGACTTTTCATCGTCCTTTCGGATGTCAGTAACTGTACCCTCTTCCACCTGTTTTGTATCGGTATCAAGCACTGCCTGATCCAGAAGATTTTTTGCAAATGCATCGCGTAAAAATGTGCCCAGCTCGTGCAGACGTGCTTTGTCATTTGCATGAATACGTCCCTCTCTTGTCGGTGGGATATTCAGCAAAAATGTGGCATTTCCTCCCACACTGTTAAAGTACACATGAAGCAATTCATCAAGTTTTTTTACCTTATCATCCTCGTTCTCATGATAAAACCAGCCTGGACGAATCGAGGTATTGACCTCTGCCGGATACCAGATTAAGGTCTTCTCACCGCGAAGAATCTCACGGCTTCCCAGATCAAGATCAGCCGCGGTCAGCTTTCTGGTTCGGAATCCATCTTCATCGGTCTGCTGGCTCTTCTCAGCTACCTTTTCTGTATCCTTTGTGCGAAGCGGCACAACACTCCACTCAGACGGTCTCGTATCACCTGCCTCATTGCCACACCAGCGCACGTCTGGTCCGCAAACGCTAATGCATGCACCCGGCTGCAAACGACGAATCGTCTCATAATAACGGTTCCATTCATAGACCTGTTTCTTGCCATTTTTGCCCTCACCGCAGGCACCGTCAAACCAAACTGCAAAGATCTCACCATAGCCTGTCAGAAGCTCTGTCAACTGATTGATAAAGTAATCGTTGTACGCATCCCCTGTACCGTAAGTCGGATGATTGCGATCCCACGGAGACAGATACACACCAAACTTGATTTCATGACGGTGGCAGGCATCGGACAATTCACGGACAACATCTCCATTTCCACCTCGAAATGGACTGTTTGCAACGGTATGACTCGTGTACTTGCTTGGCCACAGGCAAAAGCCATCGTGATGCTTACAGGTTAAGATAAGACCTTTCATACCAGCATCTGCTGCGGCTGCGGCCCACTCATCGGCATCCAAATTGGTTGGATTGAAGACTGACTCGCTCTCCGTTCCATCGCCCCATTCGCGGTCCGTAAATGTGTTAACCGTAAAATGGATAAAACCGTAAAACTCCATCTGCTCGAGTGCAAGCTGTCTGCTGCTTGGCACGACGCTTACGAGTTTTTTTTCGTATTCCAATTCTTCCTGTGATATCGTTGACATGTTTCCTCCTGTGCAGACGTTAGCGCCTGCGATTTTTCTATACTGCTTCCCAAAGTATATCAGGTTCTGTGGCTTTTCGCAATCAGAAATCTTACCGGCGTTCGTGAAACTTCCGGGTTACACTAGCAGAAGCACCTTCCGTAGCGGTACCACACCCTCTTGATACAGCTCTGCCGTGCCGTTGCATCAGACGCCATATCGCGGTACAGCTGCGCCGTCTCATCGCGAAGCTCGGTTCCATACGCGTGATCACTGAAAGTCAACTCCTGCAGCAGATCCTGTAACCACATCAGCCTATCCTGCGTCATCGTCGGGAATGACTCCTGAAGGCTCACTGCATCTGTCGCGGTACTGATCTTTTCAAACCCTTCCGCCTCGCACAGCGCATCCATTCTGGCAAGCGCATAGAGAAGCGCTTTCTTCGGCTCGCCCTTTAAATGCTGCTCCTGACGCTGCAAACGCACCTTTCTCTGGTAAATGATACCAAACAGTACCAGCACAACAAAGAGGATACAGCCAAGCACAATCAAAAGCACGCGAATCAAAAGCTGTAAGAAATGATTGTCTTTCGAGTTGTCCGAATTGTCCTGATTGTTTTGATTATTCGGGTCGCTTTGACTTTGCGGCTGACTCTGATCGGATGGCTGATCGGCAGCCTGTGTCTCCTCTAAAGAGCCTTCCGA
>CAVFYJ010000006.1:44715-47709 GCA_963626545.1 Acetatifactor sp.
TTCCGATGTCGCAGTGGTCTGCGGTGTAGTCTCAAAGATACCCCCTACCGTTGCCTGCGGTTCCTCGGTTTCTGGCTCTGCCGGGTTCGTTGTATTCTCCAACTGATCGGAACTAATTGTGGAATCAGTCGTATTGGAATCTGCAAAATCCTCATCGTCAATAAAACCAGGTGTCACCTCGATCGGAATCCAGCCAACACCATCTACATAAATCTCTGCCCACGCATGTGCCGCCTCATCCATAATTGCCTGCGCACCATTCTCTGTGGTCAGATCGCGCACTAAATAGCCCTCGACATAGCGGGCTGGAATTCCATACAGACGGAATAACAAGACCGCAGCCGATGCAAAATGGGTGCAAACACCCTGCTTATTTTCATAGAGAAAATACTCGACATAATCATTTCCACGCGGTGTTGAGCCTGGCGTCTTCGTGTAGGTTGCATGAGCCTCGAGTGTGGAACGCACAAACGATACACAATCTGCAATGGACGTAAACTGTCGTCCTGAATACTCCTCATAGAAGGAATCGAGTCCCTTTGTCGGAAGTGTCAGATAGACTGAATCCGCAAAGGCACGATATGACGCATCGGATGCTACAGAAGCCCCTGCGTTCTCCAGCTTTTGAATGTTGGAGAGACGCTGTGTATTCATGTAATACATTGAAAAGATCTCGCGATCCGTATCCTGCTTTGGATAGGCATCAAACGGATCGCCCGCCGTAAAGTTTGTCAGATCCGTTCCATACGGAATATACGAAAATGCACTGTTAGCATCTACATCCGAAATAACAAGATCGCGTCTGACAACGGATGCATCGCCGTTGTTGTAAAGATTCTCTAACACCTGATAATACTGGCTGCTTAAGCTGATCAAATCCATTCCGGTCGCAAGACCTTCCTCGTTTTGCTTATCGCTAAGCTCCTTCCAGCCGCTGCCTGTATAATTACTTCCCACGTAACCGCGAATATAAAGCGGTGCGTTTAAATCGCTGGAGATATCCAGATACAAATGCGTCTCGTCGTAATCGCGCACTTCCTTGACATTACTAAGCTTTCCGCCGTGAACACCACTGCTTCGGATGATATCAACCGGAAGCCAATCCCACTCGCCTCTGGTAACCTTCTTCCAAAGTGTATCCATGCTCTTTAACAGATCGCCGTTTCGGATATCCTCGCGAATCTGGCTCTGAGCCGCATAACTATCCGTAAAGGCCGGTCCAATTACAAATCGGCTAAGCGGAAGCAACAAAAGAAACAGTGCCGCAATAACAGCAGATGTCTGCCAGCGAAGCATACCAAATGCACTGCTGCTCATCTTGACCGTAACGGTACGCACACTAAAACTTTCACGATAACGACTGTACTGTAAGGAAAACATACCCACCAGTACAAACAGCATCATCAAAAACGCTGGCATTGCAGGCAGCTTTCCGACTGCAAGTGCAAGGACAAAGATTACCGCAAAAATCAATGCGGTCACACGTCCATCGAGTGAACGGATGGTTCCAAGCGACAAAATCGCCGCCAACACAAATGAAAGAAACAAAAGTGTAAGCAAAAGCGACATGCCTGAAACCGGCTCGATCGCGGCAAGTGAAACCTTTGCGCTATAATACTCGTTAATATAACCCGCGTAGATATTATAAAGACCAAGCAGGCCATTCAAAATTCTGCTGTGAAAAATCACACCAAACAAAATGAAAATGCCCAACACAACGGGCCAGGTAATTGCCCTGCTGATTGGAAGCTCCCATGCCGCCGTCATCAAAAGACAGATCAAAATGGTGCCCATCACAAGCAGCACATAATTTAGCTCGATTTCATAGGTAAGAGCAAGTCCAAGCACCACACCAAGCATTCCGATTACAAAATACAAAAAACGCAGCAGCAGAAACAATCGCTCATGAAACTTGCCATGTGTCCGGATTCGGTCAGCCTGAACAACCTGCTCGACCAGAATGCCCTTCTCTTCATTTTTCATGAAGTTCCTCCTTCATCTATGTCCTCATACCATTCCTGTTCACAGGACACGATTCTGTATATAAAATTCAGTAACGATTCAATACTGATTCAATAACAATTCCGTAACAATTCAATTCAAGATCACACCTCAATCAGCTCGTGAATCTGATTGATTGTCAGAATGGACTTGTTTGTGCCATCCGATGACAAAAATCCACTCAGCTGCTCGTCTTGGTTCGTATCCATACAGCTGATTGCAATCACGCGGTACAGCGGTGTGAGGCGGCTGCTCTTGTATTCCTCCCAATACAGCTGCTCGGTTTTCTTTGCACTGACAAGAAGCTTGCTCATGACTACGGTAATGTCATCCATTCCCTTGATCAAATGCTCTTCAAAACCACCGTCTCCATCCTGTGAATACCAGATCACACGGTGATGACACTCCTGGAAACTAAGCGCCGCTGAAAGCGAATAACAAAGATCATATACCGACTGAATCTCCTCAATCGTTTGATAGCGAAGATCAAGAAAGATTCCGACCGAATCGCTGATCGGGCGAGACAACTCTTTGATCATCATCTGTTCAAGACGCGCCGTCATCTTCCAATGTACACGTGACATCTTATCACCCTGACGGAATTCACGAATCTGGTAAATTTCTGCCGGATCATCACCTGCGTGATGCTTGTCATATTCCTCACTGTCACTGTCAAAACTGCGACATGCATCCGTCACTGCTACCTGCAGGTCTAAAAGATGCGGCATAACAATACACTCTGCCTGTGCCGAAAACGATTTCTTTCGCTGAAACAGTCTTAAGTAATCAAACAGTACGATTCGACTAAATGTAATTTTTACAACACCGCAATACGTAGAACAAAACGTAAATGGTACGCTGACTATTGATCTTGCCGGTGCGCGCAAATTGATATCATAGGATTCCTTTTCACCATCAAGCGTATTGCAGACCGTAACACGCACCGATACATCGGTGAGCGGAAGCCATCCAGTATTTTGAAAATGGATCGGG
>CAVFYJ010000006.1:47719-55460 GCA_963626545.1 Acetatifactor sp.
ATCGTTACTTGAACATTCTTTTTCTGGTACAAGGTGAGCGCAAACAGCACAATCGGAAGCAGAATCTCAAATGCCAGAAATACGCCCGGAACCGAACTCTCATACATCAATGCAATATACGATGTAATCAGAATCAGTAAGACGTAGACAATTTTTCTTCCCCACATAAAAACACTCCTTTCAGGAAAAAGCAAATACAGGCCTTATAGATTTTCCTACAAGGCCCGTCGTTTTTATTTTGCCTTTGGCTGAGGGATCAGCTTTAAAATCTGCTCCAGAATGCCTTCTGCGGTCAGACCGCCTACCTTTGCCTTTGTGTTTAAGATTAAACGGTGTGCGCAGACATCGGTAAATACGGCAGCCACATCGGCCGGAACGACATAATCGCGCTCCTGAAGATAAGCATGTGCGCTCGCCATATGAATCAGCGCCAATGTTCCTCTCGGGCTGACACCAAGGCTTAAATACTGGTGCTTTCTGGTTGCATTGACAAGATCGGTGGTATACTGATAGATCAGATCATGGATAAATACTTTCTCGACCTCCTGCTTCATCTCCAGAATATCATCAACAGTAAGAGAAGATGGAATGTCATCAACAGAATACTCCTTCTTACTCTTCATCATAGAAATCTCGTCTGCCTGACTCGGATAACCGAGGGACATGCGAACCATGAAACGGTCAAGCTGAGACTCTGGAAGCAGCTGCGTACCAGAAGAACCAGTCGGGTTTTCCGTCGCAATTACCATAAACGGCTGTGGAACCTCTCTCTTTACAGCATCAATGGTAACGGTGCCTTCCTCCATAACCTCAAGTAATGCTGACTGTGTCTTTGGTGAAGTACGGTTGATCTCATCTGCAAGGAACAGATTGCACATAACAGCGCCCGGATAATACACAAATTTTCCGGTATCCTTCTGATACATGTGATAACCGCACACATCAGACGGAAGTACATCCGGCGTAAACTGCATACGCTTCTGCTTTAAGGACAGTGCCTTAGAGAAAGCCAATGCCAGTGTGGTCTTACCAACACCCGGAATATCCTCCATCAGGATATGACCGCCTGCAAGCATCGTACACATCAGCTTATTCAAGCTCTCATCCTTGCCCTTGATTACCTTTTTTATATCATCAATTGCCTGCCAAACTTTCTTTACGTTTTGTATATTCTCCATGTTTCCTCTCATTCCTTGTCTTATGCCTTATCTGCATCGGAATTCGTCTCGCTAGACGATTCACTTGCGGACTCTGACGTATTTTCTTCGGAAGATTGCTCGGTCGCTTCCTCTAAAGATGCATCGGATGAATCCTCATCGGATACATTCTCAGTAGACGGAACGGTTGTCTTTCCATCGAGCATATCCTTTAAGTTCTTGAGCGCCTCATCCTTTACGCACGCTTCCTGATATCTGGTATTGACATTGGCAACCAGCTCTCGCACAGACTCCCATCCGGCTACTTCCTGCAGATAAGCAGCGATCTCGCCGTCCTTTGCATTCTTATCAATATACAGGCTTCCATCCTCATTCTGACAAATGTACAGACGAATCATAGACGGTGCCTGTGTATCAATTCCAATAAATTTAATCTCGTAATACACATATGCAATGTACGTATTATCTGCAATGCCCGGAACGGTGTAGCAGACAATATTTTCATAGGATTCCACATACTCACACTGCTTTTTCAGCGCAGCCTCGCTAAATGGTGTCTCCTGTGAAACAATCTGTGTCAGCTGCTTGACATCCGCATTCTTTACTGCATCAAAATACTTCTGCACCAGCTCCTTTACCGCTGGCACGCCGTCTTTTTCAAGTGACTGTATCTGATTGTTGTTATTGTTCTGATTCTCTGTGACATCAACAACCATCTGAATCTCCTGATGGTCCTTGTTACCCTTTCGGCTTGTGATCACAATAACCGCCACAATCAGCGCAGCCGCAACCAGAATGATGACAAAGTACGGAAGAATTCTCCGGATCACCCCTGGTTTTTTCTTTCTTTTAAAATTATTTTTTGCCATAGTTCCTTCCTGTTCTGCCGTCTTGCACGTTATTGTGCCGCGCGCGGGCGCGCCTCAGGCTCATCAAAATATCTCTCCTTTACCAGCTCCACTGGCATCTGCTCTCCTGTCCACAACGTAAATGCCTCTGCTCCCTGATACAAAAGCATATACAGACCATTAAAACAGCTGCATCCCTGGCTCTCTGCAATCTCCATCAGCTTCGTTTTTCTTGGATTATAAATCACGTCCGAAACAATCAGCTCTGGATGGAAAAAGGTCGGATTTGTAATCACACTCCGATCGGTGTCAGGTGCCATGCCGACATTCGTACCGTTTGTCAGGATACGACTCTGTGAAAGTTCCCGTTTGATCACCGACTCATCAGAATAATCAAACAAATTAATGCGGCAGGCCGTTTCCTTTGTCAGCTGACTGATTACAGATTTTGCATGCTCAGTAGACTTGCCCGGACGACAGAATACAGAAATCTCTCGTACCCCATCAAGTGCTGCCTGAACCAGAATCGACGTTGCTGCGCCGCCTGCTCCAAGAAGCGTCATCTTCTCGCCCTCTATACAAAAGCCTGCTTCCTTCACCGCCCGCATATAACCGGTTCCATCGGTATTATATCCGGTAAGTGTTCCATTTTCATTTACAACCGTATTTACAGAACCTGTGATCGCCGCCGCTGGGGAAAGCACATCGCAAAGCTGTGCCATCTTTAACTTATCCGGCATCGTGCAGTTCCATCCTCTTGCTCCCAGGCTCACAAGGCCGTCTACGGCACCGCTAAGGCCCTCAATCCCCACATCAAAGCAAATATAGACATAATTTAGTCCCAATTCCTGAAATGCTGTGTTGTGCATCATCGGTGATTTGCTGTGACCTACCGGACTTCCAAGCAGGCCGGTAAGACCCGTCTTTCCATTTATCATAGACATTTCCTCTCCTGAAACCTTTTGAAGCAGTTCTCTTTTGCCATTCATGGTGATTCATTTTCCTGATCGCTTCCATCTAACTAAATGAATGCTAAGTGAATACGAAACGAATACGAAACGAATAGTATGAACTGCCCAAGTTCTTTTATACTTTAATACGAATCTGTAAAATATGCAAGCTTTTTATCTCTTTTGCCTCTGTTTGCACTTTATTTTGTGCAAAATTACCACAAAATAACGCCGTTATATCACAATACGAACCTCGTCCGACTCCGGATTATATTCATAAACATGATTCGACAAAAACTCCGTGCTGACTGCATCTGTAAGATTTACCTCCTCCACAATCGCCTTTAGCTGCATCGGAATGGTCTCTTGCGCATTTGTCTTTGCCAAAAGCAGCATTTCATGCACACTCGACGGTAAAATATAGTAGGCACCACCCAATCTTTGTGAGGCCTTTCGAAGTACACCTGGATATAACATCACCGATGCACCAAAGAATGCCCGATTATTGGACAGTGCAAAAAGATGCGGAAATTCAGACTGCTGAGGCTGCATTGGCACACCGATCAGCGCTTCTACACTATTTAAAGCCGGAGGAAAACGCCGCATCATCGTGGAAAGAGCCGTCTGGAATAAAATATCCTCTGTCACGTTCCAGATCCTGCAGTGATCATGATAGACAACGGCAGCGCCCATCATCCCCTCGTTTTCCTTTGTTCCCTCGAAAACAAGCTGATAGACGACCGCAAAATCAAGAATGCGCCTGTGCGGAACAAGCTTTAAAAAGTCCTGATTGTTCTGGTAGGAAATCAGACGGATCGTCAGGCAGGCAGACGCACTCGTAAACTCAGTAAAAACCTCACCTTCTATCGTTTTATTCTGTGCCACCATGTCGAGTACATTCTTTAATTCTTTCTGGATGCTCTCGAGTGAATATCCATGCTGGTACATACGGTAAAACGGCGCCATATATATCAAAGGGGTTGTTCGCTTTCCTCTATGGTATAATGACACCGTTTTTATCTTTGCTGTATGTTTTTGTTCTGTTGTCTGTACCGTTACCTTCTCGTCAGCCGAGTAGGAAGACTGAAGACCTGCGGTAATTGTAAATAAAAATTGTTGATAATCCATATTACTCCTCCGATTTTTAATCTTTTTTTCGGCTTTCCATGTATCGTGTAAGCCTTCATTTCAAAATCAGAAAAGCCGGATGAGAGAATACGTCTGATGGGAATCGAACCCACGCACACGGCTCCGGAGGCCATCGCTCTATCCACTGAGCTACAGACGTATATGCTGACCTAAGCAGCATATTTTATTTCTAATGTTCAAAAATCTCATTGTCAAAAGTCGTTGCAGGCAAACCCACGCGAACCTTTGACTTTGAGACTCTGATAACATTATACTCTGGACAGATACTCACCAGTTCTGGTATCGATCTTGATCACCTCACCGTTCTCTACGAACAGTGGAACCATTACCTGTGCACCAGTCTCAACGATAGCCGGCTTGGTAGCACCAGTAGCGGTATTTCCCTTGAAGCCTGGCTCAGTCTCAGTGATCTGAAGCTCTACAAACAGCGGCGGCTCTACGGAGAATACGTTTCCATTATGGGAACATACCTTACACATCTCGTTCTCCTTAACGAACTTTAATGCGTCACCGATCAGCTCGTTTCCAAGTGCGATCTGCTCATAGGTATCGTTGTCCATGAAGTAATACAGATCTCCATCCTGATACAGATACTGCATATCCTTACGGTCAATTCTTGCCTCCGGGAACTTCTCGGTCGGACGGAAGGTCTTCTCAACTACTCCGCCATTCTTGATATCCTTTAACTTTGTACGAACAAATGCCGCACCCTTACCTGGCTTTACGTGCTGAAACTCAAGGATCTGATAGACAGTGCCTTCAATTTCCAAAGTCTTACCATTTCTGAAATCACCAGCTGAAATCATCTTTTTTCCTCCTGTAATGAGAATGAACGGCATCTTTCTGTACGATTGCACAGATGCCTATCGGTCTAACAAAACGCAAACGCCCATAAAATGGCGCTGCACACTGTAATATCATACAATAAAAAATTCAACTTTTCAAGTAGTATTTTTAAAACTATGAAAAAAAATTAAATCAATCTGTCTTACCGCTATTTACGTAATGATCATTGCCCCGTAAATTGTAACAAAATCTCTTTGGCCAGCTCACCCGGCGTTTTCTGGTCGACGTCTAGGATTGTATCCGCGGCGCTTACATAATGTTCCTCGCGCTGTGCCATCAGCGTGCGCACGCGTTCTTTGCTGTCATCACCTTGAAGAAGTGGACGCGTGGTATCGCCCTTTAAGCGTACGAGGACCGTCTCTGGGCGAATTCGTAAATAGACGACCATGCCAAGCTTTTTCAGAAGCGCTCTATTTTCTGCACGCAGTGGCATTCCACCCCCACAGGAAATCACAAACGGTTTGTCTTGTGCAAAAAGTGTCTCGAGTACTCTTGTCTCTGCCTCTCGAAAATAAGCTTCTCCCTTTTTTGCAAAAATATCGGAAATGCTCATCTTCTCACATGCTTCAATATAGGCATCGGTATCGATCAGCTCGAATCCATTCTTTGCAAGCTCTTTGCCTACTGTTGTCTTTCCAGCGCCCATAAAGCCGATTAAAATAATAGAACTCATCGTTTTCCCCCTTTGTGACTGTTTCCCTCTCTGTGATAAAAGAACAATACAATTCGTTCCAGATAGCGCTTTAACACAATCTGGATTTCCTCTTTTGGATGGATTGGCTTTACCAGATACGTACGAATGCCCGCTCTGTTTGCCCCGTAGATGTCCGTAAAAATCTGATCACCGATAAAAATCGTCGTATCCGGTGTCGTGTGAATGCGTTTCATTCCCTCTTCGTAACCGTGTGCGGATGGCTTTCCTGCTTTATAAATATAGTCACTTTCCACCGCCTTTGCAAACGGACTGACACGCGCTTCTTTGTTATTTGAAATGATACAGGTCTTTAACCCGATTCGGTGAAGTTCATCGAAGAGCTTTTTTGCCTGCGCAGTTGCTGGAGCGCCATGCACAACAAGCGTATTGTCCACATCGAACAGTACGCCTCGCACGCCATTGTCATATTCTTTTTGATAATCAATCTGGTAGGCAGACGATGCCTCTGCCCATGGATACAATTTACTCACTGTTTCTTCTCTTTCTGAATCATATTTTTAAGCTCTTCCGCAAAATTATTTAAATCGGTAAAAGAGCGATACACACTGGCAAAGCGCACATAAGCCACCTCGTCGAGTGTTTTTAACTTTTCCATCACCAGCTCGCCAATTGTCTGACTGCTGACTTCCTTTTCATAATTATTAAAAATCGTAGTCTCAATATCATCTACCAGACGATTGACCGCATCCGTCGGAACCGGGCGCTTATGGCAGGCCATAACAATGCCGGTCTTTAGCTTTTCTCTCGAATAGGTCTCTCTTGTCTGATCTTTCTTCACTACCATCAGCGGAAATACTTCAATCTTTTCATATGTTGTAAAACGCTTGTTGCACACCTCGCACATCCTACGCCTACGGATCGCAGTATTATCGTCAGAAGGCCTTGAATCAATTACTTTTGTTGTATCTTCTCCGCAAAACGGACACTTCATTGCTGCCTCCATTCCTGCTGTCTGCCAGCATCCCTTTTATGCTATTATTATAAAATAAAAGAGTATGTGAGGTCAAGTTTTTTCTGAATTGTTTTCGATTTGATTTTGCCTTTTTGCTACTATTTGCGGACATTTATTTGCAAATTTTATTCACTAATTTCATTTGTAGAACATCATTTTTCTTTGATCGGTTTTTCACCCTCTTCGATGTCTACCAAAATAATATCCGGTCCGATCTGTTTTACCTTACAAAATGGAATCCGAAATTCGGTATCTCGCCCAAATAATCCGCAGATTTTTCCTGTTCCAGGTACAATCAGCTCGGTTATGTACCCGCTCTTACAGTCAAATTCAATGTCACACACATATCCAAGCCGCTTGCAGTCCTTGATATTAATTACTTCTCTCTGTCTTAAATCACAAATACGCATATACTGTCCTCGAAACACTTTCCTTTTCTCGGTACAGTATATGCGTATTTAAAACTTAGTGCTCGGTTCCAAACTCAGACAGCTTTAATTCCGGATTTCTCTCGAGTACCATCTGCGGACTCCAACTATTTGCAAACAACAAAAGCGGACGATCCTTCAGATCCTTGATACGCTTCATATCGGAGGTTCCATTGATCTTTGCCACATCAACGCTCTCCCAGTTCTCAATCCAGCGGATATACTCGTATGGCAGCGGATCCAGACGAATCTCAACATTGTACTCATTTTCCAAACGGAACTTCAAAACGTCAAACTGAAGCACGCCGACAACGCCGACAATGATCTCTTCCATTCCAGTATTGAACTCTTGGAAGATCTGAATTGCACCCTCGAGTGCGATCTGATTAATTCCCTTGATGAACTGCTTACGCTTCATGGTATCCATCTGGCGCACTCTTGCAAAATGCTCCGGTGCGAAGGTCGGGATTCCGTCAAAGGTCAGATTGCCCATCTTCGGAGAACAGATGGTATCACCGATAGAGAAGATACCCGGGTCAAAAATACCGATAATATCGCCTGCATACGCTTCCTCTACGATGGTTCGCTCAGATGCCATCATCTGCTGCGGCTGGGTCAGACGAATCTTTCTGCCGCCCTGCACATGATTGACCTCCATGCCTGCCTCGAACTTACCGGAACAGATACGCATGAATG
>CAVFYJ010000007.1:0-50540 GCA_963626545.1 Acetatifactor sp.
CACTTACTCATGGCTAACGGACATGATTATGGAGAGAGAAGTCTCCAGATGCACTATGAAAAACGTGGTAAAATTGAAATTGTTCCTACCGTTCCGGTTAAAACAAGCGAGGATCTTTCCCTTGCATATACTCCAGGTGTTGCAACACCGTGTCTGGCGATCCAGAAGAATCCGGAACTTTCCTTCTGCCTGACTCGCCGTTGGAATACCTGCCTGGTTGTCACTGACGGTACTGCTGTTTTAGGACTTGGCGATATCGGTCCGGAGGCCGGAATGCCGGTTATGGAAGGAAAATGTGTACTGTTTAAGGCATTCGGTAATGTAGATGCTTTCCCATTATGCATTAAGAGCAAGAATGTTGACGATATCGTAAATACCGTTGCTCTTATTTCCGGAAGCTTCGGTGGTGTAAACCTTGAGGATATCTCCGCTCCTCGCTGCTTTGAAATTGAACAGAAATTAAAGGAGCGCTGCGATATTCCGATCTTCCATGATGACCAGCACGGAACTGCTGTTGTTACACTGGCCGGTCTGATCAACGCTTGTAAGCTCACTGGCAGAAAACCGGAAGAAACACGCATTGCTGTAAATGGTGCCGGTGCCGCTGCCATCGCTATCTCTAAGTTATTAATTTCCTACGGTTTTGCTGATATTACATTGTGCGACCGTACCGGAATCATCTATGAGGGACGTGAGAAAGGTATGAATTCGATTAAGGAGGAAATGGCAAAGATCACAAACAAAAATAAGTTACATGGTACTTTGGCTGACGCAGTACGCGGTGCAGATGTCTTCATCGGTGTCAGCGCTCCTGGTGTTTTAACAACGGAAATGGTTAAGACTATGGCACCGGATGCTATCGTATTCGCATGTGCAAATCCGACTCCTGAAATCAATCCAGATGACGCAAAGGCCGGCGGTGCTGCTGTTATCGCAACCGGAAGAAGCGATTATCCGAACCAGATCAACAACGTACTTGCATTCCCGGGAATCTTCCGTGGTACCTTTGATGTTCACGCAAAGGAAATCAATGATGAGATGAAGTTTGCTGCTGCAAAGGCAATTGCTTCTATCATCCCAGATGATCAAATTCGCGCAGATTATATTATTCCAGAAGCATTCAATCCGGTTGTTGCACAGACCGTAGCTGCTGCTGTTGCAGAGGCTGCTAAGAAGAGCGGTGTAACAAGAGAGTATGAAACGCTGTAATAATTGTAATGTTTGTAATAATGTAATGCATAATAACGTAATCTGTAATAATGTATATAAGTAATCTGTAAAAATCCTTTATACAAATAGACGCACAGTCATGATTTTACGTTTCATGGCTGTGCGTTTTTATTTTGCTACTTGTTTTTTACTGCCTCTTCTACTTATTTTGCCACTTTTTATCTTATTTTTCTACTGGCTTATTTGGTTTATTTGTTTTATAGTTGCGGCACGCCTCTATGAAGTTTTTCGCAAACGTTGGATTTGCATAATATGCCAGATGTGCAAAGCCCCACCAGTGATCTGGTCCAGCGTGTACACATTCCCAACTTCTCTTTCCGACCGGCTTTTGCGCAGTCGCACATACACCATTGTCTTCGCTGTCATAATAATGAAATTCATGACCACGTATGGTCTGCCCCTCTTGCAAAAAACTGTCGGTATGCGAGGTAAGTGTCAAATAGCCAAAGCGTACCAGACGGTCTTTTCTGCTGCATCCTGCATGAATCACGCTTGCCATCGGGTATGGTGTTCCTTCCTTGTCGCAAATCGTATCGTGCAGATACATGAAACCTCCGCACTCAGCTAATGATGGCATTTTTGTCTCGATGGCTGACTTTATTGCTGCTCTCATTGATTTATTTTGTGCCAGTTCTTTTAGGTGCAATTCCGGGTACCCACCACCAAGTAGTATGCCATCTAAATCGGGTGGCAATACAGTATCGTGCAGAGGCGAAAAGAATGCAAGCGTTGCGCCAAGTGATTGTAACAGCTCCAGATTATCCTCATAATAAAAGCAGAATGCCTCATCCTCTGCCACACCGATGCGCACCACTGGGTGAGTGTTAAATGTCGTTGTTGGTTGAGGCAGCTGAACTATATTGCTTCTATTTCCTGTAGACGCTGTAATTTTCTGCTGAATGCTATTTGATTCATCATATTCTAATTGGGGTGCACTTTGTGCGATTTCAAGAATCTGCTCCAGATTTGCATTTTCACAGAAAATGTCCGCGGCAGTCTTTAATCGCTTCTGGATGTCTGCCAGTTCAGACGGCATGACAAGACCTAGGTGACGGCTTTCAATGCATACGTCCTCCCGTACTGGGAAGGACGCAACAACAGGAATACCAAATACGCTCTCGATTTCCTTTGCCAGCACCGCTGCGAAGGATGCCGGTGTCTGATTTAAAATCACTCCTTTTATCAGATGTGCCGTATCATATTGAAGAAATCCGCTTAAAAGCGCTAGAAGTGACCGTCCCATTCCTCTCGCATTTACAGTCAAAAGAATTGGCGTGTTGGTTGCTTTTGCGAGTGCATAGGACGATGCTTCCTCACGAATACCGCCCAGTCCGTCATATAATCCCATAACCCCCTCAATTACCGCCAGATCACGATTCTTTTGCTTTTTGGCAAGGAGCATTCGCGTTACACTGTCTTCTGTGAAAAATGGATCAAGATTTCTGGAAGAAATTCCCAGAACGGTCTTATGAAACATTGGATCAATATAATCTGGTCCGCACTTAAAGGATTCCAGACGATAGCCACAATTTTTTAATGCCCGTAGCAGTGCACAAGTGATTACTGTTTTGCCGCTTCCACTCTGCGGCGCTGCGATCATGATGCGTGCACCAGAATTTATTGTTCTTTCCATGTGTCTTAAGCCTCCTTTTCTAACGGGGTTACCGCTTCAGATGGCAATAGATCAAAGGATGCGATCAATACCGGATTTTGTGCCTGCATCAGATTGTAATGCCCCAGCTTATGAGCACGGCTTGCCTGAATCTGAGTTAGCTGCACATTCTCCATCGGATATTGCGCAAGCAGTTCGGTAATCTGTGCAATCGTCTCAAGCGATACGGCATTGATGACGACACGTACACGAGCATCTGTGTTTCCATTAACAGTTTTTTGCACGCTGCTATCTGTCATTTTCTCTTTTTCTGTTTTCTGCTTATTTATCTGCTTATTTTTCTGCTTATTTACCTGCATCTTCATTTGAATTGCAGATAAAATATCGCTTAATGCACCGCTGCTGCCGCCGATAAACACATGAGTTGGCATTGGAAGTTCCTCAAATCCTTCCGGAGCCTTTTTATGAATCACCGTGACTTGATCAGACAGACCAAGAAGTGCCATATTTTCTTTTGTCAGATTGACGGCCTCATCCTTTTGCTCAATGGCAAATACGTGAATATCTGGTGAGAGGCGCGCACACTCTGCGCTGACTGAGCCGGTTCCGCTGCCGACATCATACACAATGGCATGACGTGTCAGTTCCAGACGGCTGATACTGAGCACACGAATCTCATTTTTTGTCATTGGAACCTTGGTGCGTGAAAAGACCTCATCTGACATACCTGGTGTCAAAACTGGATTTGTGTCAGCAATTGATTCATTCTCAATCAAGCAGGTATAGACACCCTCTGGCAAATCTTTGATAAAGGTTTCCAGTTTGTCCGATGCAGTTGCTTCATCTGGTGAAAATACAAACAATTTTTCGTCCGAGTAGGAAAGACGATACCCAGCGCTGATTTTTACGTGATCAAGTCCTGCTGCATGAAATTTATTGCAAAGTTCTTCAAAATCTTTTTTGCCGGATAATAATAAAAATACTTTTTGATTCTTGCGTACAAGGCGTACGACATTTGCGTGCCTTCCATGGATGCTTGCCAATACCGCATTCTCCCAGCTGACGCCAAGACGTGCTGACAACGCACTAACCGATGAGATTCCCGGCAAGATTGTTGTTTCTGATTTCAATGTACCTGCCTCGTTTGCTACTTCTAATGCCTGCGCCATCGTCTGCGCACCGCTGTAAAAGCCGCTGTCGCCAGAAAAGGCAGCTGCCACCTTGGTGTACTCTGGATGTGCGATTAAATAAGAAATCATATCGTCTGCACGATAATAGGGAACTTTTATCCCCTTTCCCGGCAGGTTTTCAAGCATTCTTGACGCGCCAAATACAACCTCTGCCTCCTCGAATGCATGATAACTTTCTCTTGTCATTCCGTCAGTGCTGCCCATTCCAATTCCGGCAAGCGTTATTTTTCGGCTGCGATGCGATAAAATGCCTTCTTTTAAAAGCGTTTCAAGTTTCTTTGCGGTGTCATATACCGTTTCGCATACACTTTCATATGTCGTTTCATGTATGGTTTCACACACGGATGCAGAGGATGTTATTTCAACGTCAGCGGATGTTTCTGGCTTGCATACCGTCTCTGTCGGGGGCAAAATTGCGCAAATTCCAGCACCCGTCTTTCGGGCAGCCTCAATTTTTTCCTCAAAGCCTCCTGCATGACCACTTATCTTTGTCACCATCCAGTCAATGGAATATTCCTTTAAAATGCACTCATTCATCTGCTCGGAAAATGGTCCCTGCATTGCGATGATCTGACGGCCTTTGATCCCCTGCGCGGTGCAAAGGCGGATGCTCTCTTCTCCCGGAAGGACACGCACAAATAGACGCTTTCGTATCGTTTCGTCTGTCGCATAGATACCCAAATCTTTGCTTCCTGTTGTCAGCAAAATATTTCCTGTCTGTTTGGACAGCCACGCACTGCATTCCTCATGAGTCTGAAAGGTCATAAGATCATCATCCACGCTCTCAGTGCTGCGGCGCAGACGAATCATCGGAATGGACTGATGATTTGCTGCCTGACGGACATTTTGTGATACAATCTGGGCGTATGGATGCGTCGCATCAACGACTACATCATAGCCACCGTCTCGCATCAGTGTTTCCATTTCTTCCTCCGTCAAACGGCCACAATGCACATCAAGGCGATCATCCTTCATCAGCTCGCGTGCATAGCCGGTTGCGACGCACACGCTGCACGCGAGCCTTACATCCGCTAGAATTTCTGCTAATTCACGCCCTTCTGTCGTTCCTGCAAATATCAATACTTTTTTCATCAAAATCACCGCCTTTCGATGTGATAATCGCGCCCGGTCACAAGCTTTCCTTTGATCACATGACTCTGTGAATTTCCGATAAATACCGTTGTAAACATATCAACCTGCTCGTCCTTGAGCGTACCAAGCTCGCAGATCTTATATGTCGTGCCCTCTCTTCCGATGTTTCTTACATAACCGCACTTGCGATCTGGTTCCACCTTGCGCAGCAAAATTTCACAGGCGCGTTTTAAATAATCTGGTCTGCCCTTGCTGGACGGATTATAAATGGCAATACAAAAATCCCCCTCTGCCGCCGCTAACAGTCGCTTTTCAATCACTTCCCATGGCGTCAGGCGATCACTTAAGCTGATCACACAAAAGTCATGACCAATCGGCGCACCAAGAACGGCAGCTCCACTGACTGCCGCCGTAATTCCTGGAATGACCTCTAGCTCACAATCTGAATATTCCGGTAGAAGATCATACATTAAAGATGCCATTCCATACACACCAGAATCACCGCTACACACAATCGAGGCCGTGCAGCCCTTTTTTGCCTGCTCAAAGCAAAGACGGCAGCGCTCCTCTTCCTTTGTCATCGGCGTGGCAATTGTTTTCTTATCTTGAACCAAATCACCAAGTAATTTTAAATACACTGGATATCCGGCGATCACATCGCTGTCTTCAAGCGCCTGTCTTGCTTGAGGCGTCATCATTTCAGGCGTTCCCGGCCCGATTCCTACTATATATATCTTCTGTTTCAAACCCATTACCTTCCTTTCGTACTGAACCAGTTATCGTATTAAATGAAGTCAAAAGGAGGGCGAAACTGTACGCACCGCAATCGCCACGGTCACGCCATCCTTTGCATATTTGCCCGCAAGAAGTGTCCCCCGCGGCGCTGCTGCCATCGCAGAACGCTCACACACGTTGTCTACGCCTACTGTCTTTTCTACAAATGCAGAACTGCTGAAGGTTCCTGACACCTGCTTTAACGCCTCTTCCGAAAAGGTGACAAATTCGACATGAAAATCTGCTGCTGTCTCAATCAATCCAATCTCATTTTTTTTGCGGTCAATCGAAGCAATCTGGCAGACTGCCTCTTTCGCGATTCCACATGCAGTCAAACGCTCTCGAATAATCCGCGCAATTGCTGCTGTCTCTTTTCCTCTTCGACAGCCCACACCGACCACGATGCAGCGCGGCGCCAGCCACAGTGCGCCTTTCGATGCATCCTGTATAAAGGGGGAAATGACAATATCGGAGAAATCGCTCATTGTTTCTTGATTTTTCCGAAGCGTTGCTCGCTTTACTACCGTTCCATCAAAGGAAAGTGTTATGACCTCATTAAGAGTGCGCACTATGATTGTTTCATGAGCAAGCGTCTTTGCAGAAACACGCGCAATGCCTTCCTTATTTTGAATCGCATATTGATTTTTTTGTGCAAATAAATCGGCCGCAAAGCAATGGCTGACATCCGTTGCCGTGGTAATCACCGCCTGCGCGCCCAAAAATGTTGCAATCTTCCGTGCGTATTCATTGGCATGTCCGACATGACCCGATAAAATCGGAATGACATAGTCACCATTTTCATCAATGACAATGACAAAAGGATCATGCAGCTTATCCTTTAGAAATGGTGCAATCGTGCGCACGGCAATTCCAGCCGCTCCAATGAAAATCATCCCCTGTTTTTTTTCAAAACTTTCTCTTGTATAAGAGGACAATGGCACTGGCGAGTATGTTTCGGATGCACGGCATTTGCTGATACAGCAAACACAAGTCGAATCGTTGCTTTGCTCTATAGTCTGAAAGTATGTATTCAGCCGCATTGCCAATGCCTCTCCCTTTTTTGTGAAGCTGATAATGTTAATACGATTGATACTATTACTGTTGTTACTTGCTTCTTCCATCTGCGACCTCTTTTGTCAACACTTTTTTAGCTTGATTGATAGCTTGATTGGTCTTTTCTTTCATTTGAATGGCTTCTGTCTGAATCGATTCATCGGTCTTTTTCTTTCGATACTCCGTTTCAAAATCTGGTGCATAGAGACGAGAAAGCGCATAATCGGACGGAGAGATCGCATCTCCCACAAGAACAACTGCCGTCTTTTTGATGCCGTGCTGAGCAGCAGTCTCCTCGAGTGTGGACACCGTACATTTTAGGCAAAGCTGCTTTGGCCAAGTTGCCTTGTACACAATTGCCGCCGGTGTATCTGCACTGTAGCCACCCAAAATCAGTCTTTCCGACAATTCTTTTAAGTGGCCTGCACTCAAATAAATTGCCATCGTTGCATGATGCGCAGCAAAGCTTTCGATGCTTTCCTTCTCTGGCACTGGTGTGCGTCCCGCCATACGTGTGATAATCAGGCTTTGAGATACCTCGGGCACGGTCAATTCCAAATCAAGTGCCGCCGCTGCGCCAAAGCACGCCGTTACACCTGGGCAAGTCTCGTAGCCGATTCCAAGCGCCTCAAGGCGATCCATCTGCTCACGGATTGCGCCGTAAATACTCGGATCACCTGTATGAAGGCGCACCATTTTCTTTCCTTCCTGCTCTCCTTTTTGCAAAGCTGCTATGACTTCATCGAGTGTCATATAAGCGCTGTTTAAGCACTCACAGCCTTCTTTTGTATAGGAAAGCAGCTCAGGATTGACCAGTGATCCGGCATAAATGACCAGATCCGCTTCCTGCAAAAGCCGCATTCCTCGCACGGTAATCAGATCAGCTGCACCGCAGCCTGCTCCTACAAATGATACCATAGTTTCCTCTCAATCCGCAGCTCTATTTGTAGCCCAATTTGTAACCCAATTTGTAGCTCACTTTATAGCTGCTCTATGATTTTTTAATTCGTTTAAAAATTCCTCTGCCTTTTCGCTCTTTGCCAATTCACCATATTGGTTATCATAGAGAATGCATTCGATTTGCATCTTTCCGCCCGCACGGCGATTGGTATAATAAAGAATTCGCGTCATCAGATAGTCCATAATCGTCTTTGTTTTATTCTCTTCTTCCAGATAAGCGATGGCCTCTGTTGTTGTCGCGCTGTCCAAAATTTTCATCAGATTGGTATGGCTGACACCAGCACGAAGTCCTGCCGCTGCAAGCAGCTCGACTCTACAGTCCGCCTCTCGTGAATGCGTATTCATGATGCCACCTGAAACTTTGACGAGCTTTCCGATGTGTCCGGTAAGAAGCATTTTTTCAAATCCGCATTCCACTGCCATGTCGATCGTCTCTCCAATAAAATTGCTGCACTTGACACTGGCATCAAGATCATAGCCGTAGGTTTCTTTCATAAAATCAAGTCCATAATTGCCCGGAGAAACCGCCGCAATCGGGCTATTCTGCGCGCGCTGCATAGTTAGCTCGAGACGAATGGTATCAAGAAGCGCCTGACTGCTCATCGGCTCGACCACACCGCTCGTTCCGAGCACAGAAATTCCACCGACAATGCCAAGCCTTGGATTGAAGGTTTTTTCTGCCAATTCCACTCCTTTGGGAATGAAAATAATCACCTTCAAGGCACCCTTATAATCTGCCATCCGACAAACCTCTAGCACTTCGGATTCGATCATCTGGCGCGGCACATGGTTAATTGCCGCATTTCCAACGGGTTGATCCATGCCTGGTCTCGTCACACGGCCGACACCAATCCCGCCGTCAATCTCGACAGTGGCGTGAGATGCGTTTGAAGTTTCCGGCCAAGATGCGTTCTCTTGTGTTTCTTTTTGTGTTTCTTTTCGTATTTCTTTTTGTGTTTTTTCACGCAATGGACTCACTGTCTTTAATGGCTGTGAGCGTTCTGCGTATGATACCTCTGCGTAGACAAGCGCGCCAGTCGTAATATCCGGGTCATCTCCGCCGTCCTTTTCGACTGCACAGCTGACACTTCTCTCTTTTCGGGTAATCTCTGACAGCTTCGCCTCAAATACGATGCCTTTCGGTGTCTGAATGGAAATTGTCTCCTTTTTCTTGCCCGTTAGCAGCATGTAGGCCGCGGCTTTTGCTGCCGCTGCTGCACAACTTCCTGTCGTAAATCCGTATCTCATACGCACTTCCTGCCTGACAGTTCATAGAGTACCGCATTGCAGATAGCGGCGGCAACGTTGCTTCCGCCCTTTCTTCCTTTATTAATAATGTACGGAATATCGGTCTCCATGATCTCTTCCTTTGCCTCGACCACATTTACAAAGCCAACCGGAACACCAATGATAAAGTCTGGTTTATAGCGTCCTGCCTGATACATTTCATACAACTTCATCAGCGCGGTCGGTGCATTTCCTACCACAAAAATCGTTGGTTTGTTCCAAGACGCAGCGATTTCCATGCTGACAGCTGCCCGCGTTGTGCCCTGCTCTTTTGCCAGACGTGCAACCTCACTGTCTGCCATTAAGCATGTTGCCTCACCGCCAAATGATGCCAGTGTTTTCTTATTGATACCAGACAGTGCCATATTCGTATCGGTCACGATTCCTGCTCCATTTCGGATCAATTCTTTTAGCTTGTCCAATGCGCCATCTGAAAATACAAGTGTATGCGCATAGTCAAAATCGGCTGTCGTGTGGATGGCACGGCAGATCACTGGTGCCTTCTCCTTGTCTAAGACAACGTTTCGCTCTTTTAATTCCGCCGCGATGATTTCAAAGCTTCGCTTCTCGATCTCGCCCGGAAGCACAAATTCTGTCTTCATGTAAGCCTCCCTTTCGTAACGATTCCACTTGTGTGAAATTATGGGGAAACATTCCCGTATTTGTTTCTGAATTTCCCCAGTTAACACAAAACCCGTCAGCAAATAAAGCTGACGGGAGTTTCGCTATCGGAATCATATCGGAATCGTTACAATTCGTTATTTAATTCGTTATTTAATTTTTTATTTAATTATTTTTCCTTATGAAGTGCCTGTGGATTGGCAAGATCTTTGATGACCTCACCTGCCAGAATCAGTCCTGCTACTGGCGGCACAAATGCCACACTGCCCGGAATATCTCTTCTCTCGGTACACTTATGCTTTGTTCCCGGCGGGCATACACAGTGGGAACGGCAGCTGATACTCATATCCTCCAATGGACGCACTGACTTCTCAGTTGAGTAAACAACCTTTAACTTCTTGACACCGCGCTTCTTTAACTCATGACGCATGACCTTTGCCAGCGGACACATTGTCGTCTTGTAAATATCTGCAACATGAAACTGTGTCGGGTCAAGCTTATTTCCTGCACCCATGCAGCTGATCACCGGAACACCTGCTGCCTGCGCACGCATGATGATCTCAATCTTTGCAGTAACGGTATCGACCGCATCGACCACGTAGGAATACTCAGAAAAGTCAAATTCATGCGCATTCTCTGGCAGATAAAAGCACTGGCGCACTTCTACCTGTGCATCCGGATTGATCTCCAGAATGCGATCTCTCATGACTTCTACCTTATATTTTCCGATTGTCTTTCTTGTTGCGATAATCTGACGGTTGATGTTTGTTAAGCACACCTTATCGTCATCTACAAGTACAAAGGAACCGACGCCACTTCTTGCAAGCGCTTCTACTACATAACCGCCAACGCCGCCGATACCAAAAATGGCTACCTTGGCTCCTGCAAGCACATCCATTCCCTCTTTTCCCAATAAAAGCTGGGTTCTTGAAAACTGATTTAACATTTCTTTCCTGCCTTTTCCTTTTGCATGTTTCTCTATCTTTGCCTCTCGTATCTTAGCATTGATAAACTACCATGTCAATAGGTTTATCGCCTTTCCCCACTGCTCTGCGCAGGCAAAAAGCTCCTCGTTGGCCTTCTCGAAAGTGCCGAAGTAGGAGCGGCAGCAGATCACGCGGTCGCACTCCTTTAGTTTGGCTTTCGCGGCTTCAAATGTCTCATTCGTGATAGGCTCGAAGCTTCTTGACGCGATTACCTCGGTGGCGAGTGCCTTTGCGACTGGGTAATCGAGGTCGTTTTCAAAAAGGATACCGGTGATAAATGGAATGCTTCTTCGCTGCAGCTGTCTGTAAATGCTTCGCCCGGTCCCGTCCCCGGCGATAACAAAAACAGATGGCTTTCCAGCAGGCTTTGTCAACTCGGCACTCATCGTTTCCTCATCGAAGCTGCCCGATGCAATATCAAACAGCTCTGAAATATACCCTTTCGTAAAAATCTCCTGTGGCGTTCCAAAGCGCTCTGGCGTGGTTCCATTGACACAGAGAATCCGGTCGGAAATGCGCTCGGCGAGGTCTAACTCATGAAGTGACATAATAACAGTCAACTTTTTCTGGCGCTTCATCTCCTGTAGGATCGACAGAAATTCTAATTTGTATTTGACATCCAGATAGGAGGTCGGCTCATCCAAGATCAGAATCTGCGGTTCCTGACAGATCGCGCGCGCAAGCATGACACGCTGACGCTGTCCATCGCTGATCTGATTAAAGTCAAGATTTTTTATCTGCGTCACATGAACGAGTTCCATCGCTTCTTTTACAGCCTGTCGATCAGACAAGCAGAGAATTCCAAAGCGCCCCGTGTAAGGGTAGCGACCTGTTGCGACCACATCCTCGCAGGTCATTTTTTCTGCGCGAAGCTTCTGTGTCATTACAACCGCCATGCTCTGTGACAGTTGCCGTCCAGATAGTCTCGACAATTCTGTCTGATCCAGATAAATGCTGCCGCCAAGCAGTTCAAGCTGTTTTGCAATGCTCTTTAGCACAGTGGATTTTCCTGCACCGTTTGGGCCAATGAGTGTAAGGATTTCACCTTTTTGAAGCGCAATTTCAATATTTTCTACTACAATGTGCTTTTGATAACCGACACATAATTTTTCTGTCCGAAGGTAGCCATTGTTGTTTCTGTTGCTTCCATTATATCCATTATATCCATCGTTTCCATTGTTTCCACTCATTCCGCTGCCCTCTCTTTGTTTCTGAGAATTAGAATCCACAGCACGATTGGCGCACCGAAAATGGCCGTGACGGTACTGATGCTAAGCTCAGTCGGCGCCATCACAGTTCTGGCTAGCAGATCACAAAACAAACAGAATACACTGCCGCCTAAAAAACATGCTGGAATCAACAAAATCGGCTTTGTGCTGGAAAGAAGCTGCTTTGCTAAATGCGGCACAGCGATGCCCACAAAGGAAATGGGGCCTGCAAATGCCACGATACATGCAGAAAGAATGCTTGAAAGAAGCACCATCGCGCTGCGAAGCGTTTTGACATTTACACCGAGATTTTTCGCATAGGATTCGCCTAACTGGTATGCGCTGAGCGGTTTTGATAAAAGAAAAACTGCTGTCGATGCAACTGCCACCGTGACTGCCATCACCACCACATTGTCCCATGTTGTTCCGGAAAAGCTACCTCTCGACCAGTTATGTAAATTTACAATCTGTGCATCGTCGGCAAAGGTCACAACAAGCTCCGTTATCGCCGAGCAAATATAGCCTATCATCACACCTGCGACAACAAGCATGGACATACTGTCTACTTTTCGTGATACGAGTAATACAAACCCCATGGAAATCATCGCTCCTACAAATGCCGCAAGAATCATCATTCCAGAACTTACGCGGATGGCCTGTCCCATCAAAAAGACCATAACAAGCGATACGGTCATCTTTGCACCAGAAGAAATACCAAGGACAAACGGACCTGCAATCGGATTATGAAAAAAGGTCTGAAGCAGATAGCCAGCTAATCCGAGCGCACCGCCAAGAATCAAAGCTGCCAGCATTCGAGGCATACGAATATCCCATAAAATTCTGGCATTTTCTACCTGCTTTCCCTGAATGGATGCCACAATATCCGAAAATGGAATTGAGACACTTCCGATACAAATATTGAGTATGCCAAGCAGCACAGTACCGCCTCCCAGAAGGAGAAATACGATGATGTATCTTATTTTTCGTTTTTGTTCCATCGTAAGGCAATCTCCTTTCTCAAAGTCTGCAACGCGATCGTTCTACTTTCTATCAGTCCAAGCGATACAAATAGTTCATTTCGGTATCGTCCGCACCCTGAAGCATGTTGTGGATATCTTCAATTAAAAAGCCAATCGACATCGACTGCTGATAGACATCCTTCTCGGTACACCAGACATCGCCATTTTGTACAGCCTTAAAATCCTGTAAAACGGAGCATTTTTCAATTAGCTCATTGATCGTTTGCACGCCACCGTCGATTGTACTGTTATAGATCAGATAATCGGCATCCTTCGCGCCATTATAAAATTCTTCAACCTGCATATTCATCGTAGAACGCCTTGAATCGTCTCCCAGGTTTTCAAATATATAATTGCCTCCGGCTAGTTCAATCATCTTTGGAATATAATCGTTGCTCTGGCGCACCTGCACCAATCCATTGGACGTTATATAGAAAAAGACCACCGTTTTGTCAGTCTTTTCCTGCGCTGTCACACGATTTACAATTTCTGTCTGCTTTTCAAAGGCTTTTTCTGCCGCATCTTCCTTTCCAGTGAGTGCGCCAAAGAATTTAATCCACTCGACACGGCCAAGCGGATGAGACTCGTAACTGGAATACTCGATCATAACAGGAATACCAAAATCCTCCAGCATTTCCTTAACCTCAGGCGAATGGAGAATCATGCTATTTTCAATCGCAAAGGAACACTTTTTTGAGACTAACAATTCATAATCTGGGCTGCTGTATTTACCCGCATACAAAATGTCACCTGCTTCCATCGCATCCTTCGCCTCATCTATGTACCAGTTCTCTGCCTTTTGCGCAGAAAAACCAATCGTATCGAGCGCATCCAATTCCCGAAATAAATCCATGACAGCCGATGAAACAAGATATATATTGTTTACTGGCTGCTGTAACACGATTATTGACTCGTCAAAATCATTTGGTGCCTCTTTTCCCTCTGGAACTGTCAAAATCTGTGTGCCATCTTTTGTCGTAAGAAGCTTGTAGCCGCCATCATAGTAGTCTACCGAAAAGTTCTCGGCATACAGTAATTGCAAATGATCGGTCGGCTGTCCCAGCGTTTCTTTTGTCATACTCACAAAATTTTGCTTTGTATCAGAAGACGGACCGCAGCCGCACAGTCCGGTTAGTCCAAGAAGCAATACACTGGCTGCGATCGCTATCGAATGTCTTTTTATCATTGGATTACTCTGCCTTCACTGTAGACGCATCAAATGTGATGGTATACTCAATCTCATGCGGCTTGCTCATTGCTACGGTGTCCGCAACTACCTCAAGCGGCTTTTCAAGTGAAGCAACTGGAATCTCAAAAGCCGAATTTCCTTCTGTGTTCACCGGAAGATATTTTTCTCCATCTACAATCATGTAATCATAATTTGGACTGCTCCATACGATCGAAGCGATTACCTCGCCATCCTTTACCGTAAGCGTTGCCGGAGACTCGATGGTTGCTCTGCCGCTTCCGCCTTCAAGTGTTACCTCTGCGGTGTAGGTGCCGTCCTCAAGATCAACTGCGTCCTGTGCATCGTCCTCCATTGGCTCTGGGTTGGATACACTTACCTTATGATCATACCAGGTTCCCTTTGTTCCAACCAGCGCAACATCAAACTCCTCATCTAACGCTGGAACTGGAATATCAAAGCCATAGACCTCCTCGGTCATGCCATCACTGTAGGTAACACTGTCTGTTGTCGGATCAAGAAGTTCTGCGCCATCCTTTGTGGCATCCTCTGCCAGACCATAATACAGGTTTAAAATCTTCTTTGATGCCAGTGAAACATGGATGGTCATCTCTCCATCCTTTACCGTCAGGGTACCCTTTCCATCACAAGCCTCATTTACATGGAACATGCTGCTATCCGTGTTAAACTCAGCGGTGTAAACACCGTCTGCCAGCTCTTTTGAATCAGAGTCAGCCTTCTTTGTATCAGCTTCTGTTTCGCTTTCAGCCTGTGTTTTGGTCTCTTTTTCTGTCTTTTCTTCTGTCTGTGCCTCGGATGCTGTCTTTAAACCAGAAGCCCCCGTTGTTACCGGAGACTCCTGCTTATCCTTCTTCTGTCCGCATCCAGCGGATGCCAGACAGGTTACTAACAGCATACCAACTACAGCGATATTTTTTCTTCTCATATAATTGCTATGCCCTTCGCTTTTTTACTTTTTGCTTTTCAGCTTTTTATTTTTCTACATGTACGAAATATGTAACATTCAGTTTTTTAACTGTTTTAACTGAATTATTCCTGCTCCATTACAGTTGCAGTATGATCTACATAGATCTGCTGAATACCCTCGATCTCGCCAAGACCATAGATCTGAGTATCAACGCTGTCAAACTTTCCAGAAGCCTCAAACTGGCTTAACCAGGAATCCTCATCATCGCCTGCCATATCGTTGTTTGCATGATCACCGGCAACAACCATTAATGGGCGAAGAACAACCTTTGTATAACCAGCCTCTGCTACTGCATCGATAACGTTCTCGCAGGAAGTCTCCTCCGGCTCACCCTCTACCGTTCCGATGAATACGTTGTCATATCCAAGATCGTTCATCTGTGTCTGCATCTGGCTGTAGGATACCTTTGCAGTATGAGAAGTTCCATGACCCATGAATACAAATGCAACTCCATCTTCCTTTGCTGCATCTAAGCTGTCATATCCAGCCTTGTCAACTGCCTCTGCGGTCAGAATCTCTGCAACGTTCTTCTTGTCATCATTTACAACGGTAGCGTCATCTCCAACCTCTCCTAACAGCGGCTCAGCAACCTTTACAGACTCAAACTTGTCCTCGTACTCAGTTACAGCGTCCATCAGCTCATCGTACTCAGCACCATGCATCAGATGAGTTGGCTGGATTACAAGGTTCTTTACGCCATTGTCAACAGCGCGGTCAAGTGCCTGCTCAACATTGTCGATGCACTCGCCATCACGAGCCTCTACGTGGTTGATGATGATCTGTGCAGTAAATGCACGTCTTACAGACCAATCCGGATATGCTTCCTGAAGTGCATCCTCGATTCCCTTGATGTCAGCAACACGGCTGTCATTGAAGGAAGTACCAAAGCTTACAACCAGAATCTCATTCTCACCGATCTCATCACCGTTTCTAGGATCATCCTTGGATGCATCGCCAGTATCTCTTCCGAAATAATCTGGATCGGCGTTCTCACCCTCAACCAGTTCCTTCTGATCGTCCGTCAGGGCATCCCATGCTTCCTTAGCTGCCTTGCACTGCTCATCGGTGTTGTCGTTTCTTTCCTGCACATAGATTGCATCGATCAGATCTGCAACATTGTCAGCTGCCTCCTGATCTGCAGATACGCTTTCTGCCTCAGAACTTGCTTCTTCGGTTGTTGTCTCCTTCTCGCTTGCTGCGTAACCAGTCATGCTCATTGTTCCCATCAGGGACAGGGATACCAGTACTGCCAGATTTCTTCTTCTCATTTTTGCTTACCTAGCCTTTCTTTTTGTGCAGTTTTCTCTGCTTTTTCAAATCGAATAACGTGCTGACAGAAGCGAACTGTTCAACTATCACAGTTTACAGAACGTCATTCACAGACGCAGTTATCTTGCAAACTATAACCGTTATCCCACTTTGGACACGAAAAAGAAAGCCCTCTGTCGCTTGGAATCCGACAAAGAGCTGCACGAAAAAGAGACCTGCAGGCTTTTCATTCCAATTATTGCCTGCAAATCCAAACGTACAACCTTTTTACTCGTGGTCTGAAACTTTCGTTTCTGTACAGCATTCAGGCAGGTCTCCCGGCTTAAGATCATTGCATCGGCCATCTTCCCAGTTTCCCAGTGATTTTGCGGCTCCTGCTCCCTATCACGGTGACGAGTTCGTACAGGATTTGCACCTGTTTCCCTTTTCACCGGAGCCAATCGCAGTTTTGTTGATTGTAAAAGCAGATTTGCGTTCCTACATTTGCCTTTCTGCTTCATTTCATCCTTCTTTTGATTGCTCCGACACCTGAATACTCATATTCAATTTGCCCTTACTATAGCACACTTTTGTGGCAAGTTCAACCCAATTTCTTTTTTATTATTCCACTCCCAGAGCTTTAAATACGGCATCTTCTGCAAATTGCTCCATCAAAAAATCCCCCTGTGTTACTTAACTGAAAAAGTCAAACTCATCAATAGAAAAAGCGATATCAATCTGGAACGGCTCTCGCTGCGGAATCTGTAAGCCTTGTTCATCTGTTATCACCAAATAGTAGGTCGCTGTATTGCTATATTTCAATGATTTCAGATTGAAACTGCAGCGGAATGTCCTTTCCGTACCATTTTCACTTGTTTTATCTGCAATGATCTTTTGCACATCACTAATCTGCTTGCCATTTTCATCCGTAAAGTAAACCAAGTACGTTGCTGCTTCACGGTTTGCACCTACTGCATCCTTCTGGTAGAAATTCAATGAGAAAATCATATTGCTGATTTTACGGTTCGCAGACAATAAGCGAACTGTTACCGGCTTTGTATCATACTTTTGCCTGTTTCTCTTATACTCCATTGAATCATTCCGAAGATAATGATACTCGATAAGTGGAACTACCATTTCCTGTAAGCTGATACCTCCATGCACAAAATTCATGCCCCCACCGTTCATCTTAATGCGAATACTCTCTCTTGGTGCAAACCCTTCAAACTCGGTATTTCCATTTAAGAACTTCACAGGCATTAAATAATCTGGTTTGGTACCTTTTTTTACAATCGCATAACGTCTGCCATATTCCACATCCATTCCCTTAAAACTACTGCTATCTACTTTATCATTTTCGTTTAGCGGACTGTAGGTATAAAGGAATCCATGGTCAGCCGTAATTAAAATATTCGTGCCGCCAAACTCATTTACAATAATACGGACCAGATTCTTTAACTCTGAAATTGTCTTATCGCATGCCGAAAAAACAGCAGTATCGGAAGTATGACTTGCCTCATCAATTGTATCGTGATAAATATAGACTACATTCATTCCCTTAACGAGCGCACTTCGTTCTGCACGCTTCATGGCAATGATATCATTATACTTTAATGCCACACTTGCCAGGTCTTCTTTCTTTAAAACCTTCTCCCGATAACCACTTGCCGTAGGTTGTCCATCTGCCAATACCGTCAAATTATCAGAGCGAAGCTCAACTGTCAGCTCCTTATGAGGCAATAACGCTGCCATACCAAACTTTGTGATTGACGGAAAAATGCTCTGCATACTGCTAATGGAAACCTTACTCTGTGTCTCTCGTTGCAACTGCTCTGCCATTGTTGCCGCTACCTCGTATCGCATCGCGTCTGAAATAATCACGAACAGTTTATTGTCAGAAGCTTTAATATGGGAACGATAGAAGTCTTCCTGCTGTGGCACCTCTAAAACTTTTCCATAAGTTTTTAATTCATCGGCACACACATCGGACCAGTTATTGCCCAATTCACCCAAAAACCAATGCGTATACAGTCCTTCAACCTTATCCACAACATGCTTAAACAGGTCATCTAATAAAATATTTGAGGTCTCCAGGCTCTTTTGAAAACTCAAATGAAATAAACGATAATATGTATCCATCTGATAATAACTCTCGGTATACTCCTTCCAGATTCCCTTTGCCTCTGCGGTATGGAATCCAGCCGAATGCTCCTTGAAGAAATTTTGCATATTGGCAACCTGTAAAATTCCATCGTAAAAATTTTCAAATAGCTCATACCAGGCACATGTTCTTCGCTTCTCCACTGTCGTTGTAATCATGTCCACATCAATGATATGGTCACTGATTTCTGTCATCATTTTTGTAAGGATTACCTCATTGATACAGGGGAAGCACTCTGTTCCTACTAAGTCGTCCACTGTCAGCTTTTCAAAGCGATGGTATAAGCGTACTTCCTCCTCAACATATCGTGCCACCTCATAAAGCTGTTTACTATCTTCACTGTGAATCCATTCTGAAATAAAATCATAGCAATATGCCTGATGCGGGATTGAAATAAAATGATCCAAGCCTGCAAGATATTCCTGACGCATGGTACGTGTTGCAGCTGTTAGCAATAGATGAATCGCTAACAGTCCAAGGTCTGGTTCTTCTTCAATGAACCCAGTACCTTGACGAATCATCGCCCAGAATGCATCGTCTGCATGATATTTTACAAAGTCCTGATAAATTGGGTTGTAATTTAAATCAAGACCTTCACGGAATACGCTGCGAAGGATTTGATTGGGCTGAGAATCCTTCAAGCCACAGATTGCCGCCATAACTGCCATGTGCAGCTGTGCCGGGGTGGTTGGAATTTTATTTTGCGAACTGATCTTCAATCGACGATCTTTCGCATTAAAATAGGCTCGATAATTTTTGACCTGCTTTCGCATCGCTGGGGTGGACGCAAGCCCCATCTCGTCCATCCAAATCGAAATTAAATCTGCGCGGAATGATTCGCTGTAAAGTTCGATATCAAGAAGCCAGTTATCGTCTGGGCGGTCATAAGACATTGGACTGTAAACCAGATAATTGGTCGTCAAATCATCCACTGAAAGCAATTTCTTGACTGAAAATACATTGCTGCCTGTTAAAGCTATAACCTTTGCATTTTCAAGGACTATGTCATCTAATTTATCTTCAAATTCTTTATCTTCATCGTACCAAAAGATAATACGACGCTGATAAAATTCCGGCAGAGGGGCTGCAAACCGCCGGTTTAGGTCTTGTATTACTTTGTCTGTATCCATAATATCTCCTATTTTATAATTTCCCACTGGGCTTTTCTCGACGTTCCACGTTGTACTAATACACCTTTTTCTCGTAATGAAACAAACAATCGAGAAATTGTTCTTTTTGACAAACCAAGCTGGACTGCATAATATGCCTGCTTTTCACATGGATTCTCTTTAATAATACTCAAAAGTTTTTCTTCTTGCCACAATTCTTTTTGCTTTTTGGCATCGTTTCTTTTATTTTTGGCGTCGTTTAAGTTGCTTTTGGCGTCGTTCTCTTCATTTTTGGCGTCGTTTTTAGCATTATTGACATCAACTTGACCTCGATAGATATTGATACGCAAATCAACATCACCACCAATAAACTCCGGTTCTCGCAAGCCAGCCGCCTTTACTCTATCAATAATTCTTGGAATACCGCTGCCCCAATGTTCAATTAAATTCATATACGAAAATGCATGGGCAAGAGCTTCATTTCTAATTTTTGAATACCCTTCTTTCATACGTTCTAAAGTCTGTCCCATAGGCAACTTTCCAGGAGAAGTAATTTCCAATCTGTCATCATATACTGCAACCTGTATCGTACCATGATCCAGATAGCTACGATGTACTGTCGCATTTATAATTAACTCACGAATAGCATCTGGTGGAATTTCATAAATATCCTGACGATAAATACCAACAATAGTAGCTCCCAGATGAATATTTCGCAAAACAAACTGAAACGCTTCTTCTATTTGTTCCCAAAGTGGTCCTGTATACTCTCGACGATCAACAAAAACTGCTTTGGTTGTTCCCTTGAATACACCACATTGTATTGCAATATGAAGTCCTCCGCATCCCGTCAAAATAGCGTATGCATTAGACGGATAATCTTTTCCGTCGCGCTGAATTAAAATTCCCCAAGAACGTAACTGTTGTCTACCAACATCTTTAATTGTTGCTTTCTGTTCTTCATTATGAGCGTTCTTAATTGCTTGTTCTTTCATTGCTTTGCAAAGAGCATCAATATCTTCATCACTAATGGTCAATCCAGTACACAGTACTTGATCAAAGTAACGATTACTACCTTCAAACAGCAATTCTTTTATCATATACTCGTCAGCAAGTCGGGTAGTTCCAGCTACTCGAACATACACACCACTTTCTCTGTCAAGTGCTTTAATATAATACGGTCGCTGTCTGCCCTCAGAAATCTCTACGACAATAATCGTCTTGCCGTTAATCGTCTGTAATGTAATATCTGGAATAATTGCTGGTTCACAGCTATCTGATACTGCATTCGCAATCGCATCCATTTTTTTGAATACCTCTTCGTTATCAAAGCCAATCACTTCTCTGGTTTTATCAGCAATTCCAAATATAATCTTGCCCCCGACTCCATTTGCAAAGGCAACCACAGATTTCATATATTTTATGCTTCTATCCGGTAGAGTTTCTTTAAATTCCACATTCTTAGATTCTCCTGCAAGAATTTCTTCTATAGTCATAATTCCACCTCACTTTCTACAATAATCTATATTTTCCAAAACTTATGTCTTAGCAAATGCATATCAGTACACACGCTTTTACGGCGTCGCCTCGTAAAGCACAGTCATCTCAGTCACCGTTTAGGTTGTAAATTTAGCGTTTAAACTGGTTATCAATAATGAACAGAAAAAGAACTTGCGGAGAAATACCTTCTCTCAATGCAATTTTACTAACCATTATTGCTTGCTTATCAAAATCTTCCTCATTCCTTGGCTTTTCAAACGTGTTCATTAGGTTGTTTGCTTCTTTGCATAAAGAAATCGCAATAAAATCAGGAATTTCATTTGCCTCTTTTTCTATCTCATCTTTTGAAATCCGTTCAAAAGACAAGACATTTAAACACTCAAATACTTTTTTAGCACCTTCCGTATTCGGATATTTCCTATTGCAATTATATTTAGGTGCCTCTGAACCCAATGATTTCCATAATTTTTCTATGTCTTTAAATTCATATGGTTTCGTCAATGGTAACTTTTTAGGTGGTTCACCATAGAAATAAAAATTAACCTTCTCCACAGAACTTCTCTCTATACAAGAAAATATATGACTATCATTTTGCGGAGAAAGACCTATAATATCTAATTCTCCCGACAGATTTTCCAGTTCCATAAAATGATAATTAGATGCAACGTTTAATTCTGGATGAGCAATATATGTATCTATAATTTGAGTAACTACAGGTCTATTCATTCCAAGCTCTGCTCTTCTTTTCTTAAATGCATCAATGTCTGTTTCGTATAACTTACGAAGATGCTGTAATGTTTGAATATTCTGCCAATTGGTTTGTGCCTCTCTATACTTTTGCTGTCCACTAAAATTCAAAAGAGCATTGCAATAACATTGTGGATACGCTGGATTCATAACAATTTTACCCTTTTGTGTATTCCAAAAGCCTTGCACCACTTCTGGATTTTCAGAATCTGCCAAAACAGAGTAATCTCCATGCAAATGATAAACGGTTTTATGTGTCAAAAGTTCAATATTGTTATCGTAATTTAGCGTAAAGATTGTATCATATGCCTTAAAAAAGCGCTTAACAGATTTATTCATCTTATGATAGACTTCCTGAAGTCTTCCATCATTATAGATACCATCAAGAATCATCCACTCTAAGCCTCGTTTTGCAGATTTCCACGTGTTTTCAAAATCCTTATTACTATGCAGTCGAAGTAGCAAAAACCAATCTTCCAAAGGAATATCATAATAATGTTCAAATTTACTATGCCAAGTATTTTGTGCTTTAAACTCTTCTATAGCCTCTTTTATTTCCTTTTCCTCAATATCACATTCATCATATTTTCCATCTAATATATCATTAGCTGTAGGAAGCAAGCCACGGAATAACTTTTCTATTTCTTTTCCTGACAATGTTCCTTCAAATAGGTCATCATACTTATCACATCTTGCATTCGCTACTATCCTAGACAAAATAAACCTATTAGAATACGCTTTTCCACCAAATTGAATATTTACTCCGTTCCCTAAAAGAACAGATTTCTTTTGTTTCTGGTTAATAAATATCACCTCTTTCGCTAGTTTCTCAACACTTTATCAAAATATTCCCGTTGCAATTCTTCAGCCAGATATTCATCACTCATACAGTGCATATCAGATATACTATCGCGCATCAATTGATAAGTCTCCGAATGGTAAAAGAAATCTAATGATGCATCCAATGAAATCCCCTGTCTTTTTGCAAAACATTCAATGACGCGACTGTATTTCTTTTGAAGCAAAATAGGATTTGCTGTCATACCAGACCGTTTCGTTATATGATCATTTATATCTGACAGACCTACTTTCACACTATTTTGCTTCATTACATCAAGAAGATCATTTACAATATATTCTCGTCCTTGTGTATGTAATATCTCATATCCCGGTACAATGTAGCCATTCAGAATATTGCTATCCGTAGTAAATTTCTGATATATGTGTTCTGCATTCATACTGATTCTTGCAGCAACATTTTCAATGCAAAATATGGCAAATTCCAATTCATCAAAGTTTGTAATTTTCTCTACATACATAATACCTTTATTTTCTTTTCCTCTGCTATATTTATCAGTCTTTGATATTCTAGTGATTTTTTGTCTACTAAACTTCCACAAATTATCATCTTTGGCTTCATAAATGGAATATTATCTCCTATCTTTTTTCCATCAATATCCGTTTTTTCTCTTTCATAAATCAACCGCCACTCTTCTTCAAAACTATAATCGGATCTTTCTTTCGTTGTACATGTTAAGCGATATTTTGCTTCTGTTTCATCACTGACTTCCAACAAATCTTTATGATTTAAGCAAATCTCAGCACACTGATCTCTATTGTCTACGTACCGCACCGGCATAATACTCATATCTTCACAATCTTTTATTTTCTTCAAAATATCCAAAAAATCGTATATTAAACAAATTCCTTTGTTATTATCTGCATACGTTTCCCACATTTTACTATTATTATATCTTTCTGTAAAGCATGCAATCATCCACATATTTCGCAAATCTGCAATTTTTTCTTTGAATCTAGGATTTTTCTTAATATCATTCATATCAATAAGTTTTTCAGTTACTTTTTCTGCATTTAAATATGGATATTTTTGCTTGACAATAAATTCAGTTATCTCTTTAAAATTTAACACTGGTGTACAATCATTTTCATCATCATATGATGACGGCCATCTCATAAAAAGTGTTTCATTTTCCAAAGCATCTAGTTCATATGAATTCAATGATCTATATCTAAAAAGATTTTTATAATCTCCTCCAATGCTAGGAATACAATTATACAACTCCATTATTGTATTCGCACATGCCTCCATATCCTTATGTATATATCTTTCTATATTAGCTCTTTCTCTTAATTTTAATTCTTTATATTCCAAAACAGGTATCCTCCTTTATTTAATTTTTGCCAATACATCTTGGAATTTAGCATAGTTCACCCTTACACCATCATCTAAGTCAATAGAAATCATCTGATCAGCAAGGTGATGAATTTTTTCTTCATAAGTTCGTAATTCTGCATCCTGTGCTTGTAAGCTAGCCAATTTCTTGTTCAGCTTCACACGCTCGCTAGTAGAAGCATTCGCAATTTGCTTCTCCAGATCTTCAATGGCAGTACGATAACGCGCCTGCTGCCCGTGCACATAATCTGTACGAATACGAGCAATAGTATCTGGTTGATAACGATGCATATAGATCAGACATTTGAAACCATTTTTCTTCCCACTATCAAACAACCAATAAATTGGACGTTTCTGATAAATTTTGCAATGATCAGCATAAAACTCATTCAAGAAATAATTTCTGATGACAGCTTTGGGCTGACCTTTACCACCAAGAGCATCCGCAATAAATTTTAAATTTTCATCCAGTGTATCTACACCATAGACTATTTTTACAAACTCAATAAAACGGTTAACAATATCATCTTCAAAGTACTCATCACTACAGATTGGAATGATGTTATACTTATCCGCAGGAAACGATGTATACTTACTAGTATCCCATTCGCCGCCTGCGTAAACAAGTCCATCTACATCCAATGAATAACGTCCAAACATACAACCAACTGCATAAGATATAAAAGAGCGAATATCTCTACCAAGATTGGCCTTACGAACAGTTACATCCTTATCTTCAACCTCTGGGAATAGTTCTTCTTGTAAGTCATAAATATCAATGAAAATACGATTCAACTCTTCCTCATTGGCTTTTAACTGATTAAAGCGATCATCACATTCTGTCTGCCACTGTTCAAAGGCTTCCTCAATAGTAGACACTTTGCAAAGTAGTGGATGCTTTTGAAAATCCCATGAAGTTTCAAAAGCATCCCAATCCACTTTTGACATATTTATATTTTCTTCCACAAAATTTTCTGCTAGTTTACTTTCTTCTTTATACGGTATCTTTTTTATAGCTCCAACGCTAAAATCAAGTGTAGGTGCTATGCATGAAAGTATTACATTTACTACTTTTGAATTTAAAAATCCAAGTAATGATAGTGACGATATATTTGCTTGTGGAATGCAAATTGATCCCTTTGAGTCTGATGTACACCCCGCCATAAGTTTTCTAAAAGCAACATTGCTTGATGACAATGTTGACCATGTTAAGCATTGTTTAAAAAATTTATCAATATTTTGTGGTCGTGATCCTGGATGTTCTTTAATATCCTTTCCACTATTTTTCCACCAAATTACGTAATCTAAATTCCCATACCATTTTCTATATGCTCCTCCCTTATTATGAGGACACCATACTATATTATCTCCATCTACCGAATTAAATGAAATCAAATCAAAACTCGGTTCAAACCAAAAACGCAAAAAGCGATTATTATCTCCTGAATCTAATCCCTTACAGCATACTGAAATTGAATCCAATTTATCGTAAGAAAAAGCATTTTGCACTGCTTTACTTGCCCAATAAACTACTGGACTTCCTGGAATTTTAGAAAAGTTATCTGTACATTGCTCATAATAGAACCCACACTCATGATCTTCCATTGCTTCCAGAGTCCTCTGACGTTGAACTTCCATTCCACCCCTGAAATCCACCAAACGTACATAACATCCTTTTTTCTGCACATGACGATTTTTAAATACAAAAGTGCATACAGGTACTGTTGCTTCCTCAAAAGCAGAATATTCAAACTGAATCAATGTTTCAATAGTTGTTTGATTATATAGATAATTACGCATCTCCTCATAGCTCTGAATAAACATCCAAACATAAGGTGTGAAAAATCCACAATACCCAGATTTTTTAGTCATTTCAGAGCAATGAATTACAAATGATGAGAAGAAATCGCTCTTATAATCCGTATAATTCTTTTTAATAAAATCATTCAGTTTTGCATTCATATTAGATGCACCCATATACGGCGGATTCGTCACAACCACATCATACTTTTGCGCCAATGCCTCTGCTACCTGCACTAATGGCAATAGCTCCGCCAATACAGCTTCACTCAGCATATGAATATCTTCTTCTATCTCCGCAAATCTAGCATATAAAGCAGTCCAATCCTGCTGTGTTACATTCAAAATAGAACCATATTCTTTTGCATCATGTAATTCACTAAGAATGGTATCCATTGCAGTTTTCAATTTTTCATCACCATTACAGAAATAATCTACTGCAAATTGATCCATATAATTGCTCTCCACAATCGCATACACATGTGGCTGAACTCCTCTACTAAAAAAGCGACGATCATATTGACGAGCCTTCATCATCACTGCAAAATAAGCCAACTGCGCGGCTCGATCATCAATATCCAGACCATAAAGATTATTCTCTACAATACTAGCAACTGCTTCTCGTGTCGTATATCCATAATTCTCATAAATCTGCATCAGCACATCAAACATATAGGCAAGAATATGACCTGAACCACAGCATGGATCAATAACCTTAATCTGCTCTGGTGTCAACATTGCATATTCCTTGCGAATTTCTGTCAGCTGAACTTGCACTTCTGGCTCTTGCTTAGCCTCTTCCAGATAATAATGCCACTTGGTATCCTCTGAATCACAGTTTCCGTTTGCATAGTCAGCCTGCTCTGTTTCTGTAGGTAACAGCTGTTCTTTTGCATCTAGGTGACCTTCTAACCATAAACGTCCAAGACTGTTCTCTACCATATAGCGAACAATCCAATCTGGCGTAAACAACTGTGTTGCAGCAGGAATATTTTCCTTTGTGATTTTCACATTCTTTTTAAGTGCTGCAAAAACATCATCCTTTTTCTCACTGTTATAATACTGGTACAGCCAACCGATAATCTGGACAGCATCTTTCCAATCCTCTTCCGGTATTAACTCAATCATCTGCTGAATGACACTTCCATCTCTCAGCAAATTATCTGGTATCAGAAGTTCCGTATAATCCGCAATCTTCTGGAACATACCCGGCAGAATTTTACTCAATGCATTGCACTGTACAATCAATAAATATTTATACAGTTCTTCCGTTTTCTCTGCGTCTTTCAATTCAAGAACTTTTTCCATATCAAGTCCATCCAAATCCAGACGAATTGCCTCTGTTATGATCTGCGGTTTAAAATTATTCTCTTCATCTGTGAATACTCGTACACGAGAAGGAAGATATCCATTAACTTCCATAAAGCGCAGCGCAGAAAAGCGGTTAAACCATGTATAGGCAACCTCCTCCATGACCTGCTTATAACCTTTTTCCTGAATCCGATCAATGAGCGCCATTCGCTGTTTCTTCTCATTGTTACTCAGAACTTTTCCATTAACGCTGTCTGTATTGGCATCCACCATTTTGTCTTCTGTAATGCCGTATTCCACACCCTTTAGTGAAACACGAGCAATCAACTCGTTTCTTGCCCAGACAGCAAATTTTTTTATTGTATTCTTATTCACATTAATCACTCCATTTAATAAATTTTATCTAATAGTTCAAGCATATTATAGTACAGCAAAAATAGTTGAATACAGTCTTTCCTTGAAACTCTCCTTGTAAGCATTCCATGATCAAGAAAGTTTCTATTTATAACTTCTGGCTGTTTCTTAAAATCATTTCCACTTTCAAACATTTTCTTTAAGCAAGCAGATATGTTTGTGCAAAACATCACTGTAAAAAATAAATCCTTATTTACATCTTCTTCGATTCGTTTCTCCACTTTCTCTACAGCACGAAAGCCAACTTTACGTCCCTTTCCATTTGAATCTGATTTTTTTTGCAATCGAATCAGCATTGCATCTACCAATGAAAACAAAACAAGTGCACATGATTTATATTTCTTATGCTTATAATCAAACACAGCTTCTTCAAAATCTGTCTTTTTCACTCGTTTTGTTCTCATTATAATGTCAAATAGTTCTTCCATTTCTTTTTTAGAACATGCTTTCAACGCAACGCTGTCAGCAGTCTTTTTATCAGATGGTGCACTATTAAATAAGGTTTTAAATTCTACACACGGATTTATTGTCCAGCCATAAGTCCCCCATAACGTATGTGTCTCAAGAAGCTCCTGTTTTCGTTCTTCTGAAATAGATGGAATTTTAATATTCTTAATTATTTCAGCCAATTGTGCTTCCCATTTACGAAGGGGTTCAAAAAATTCATTATAATCAATCTTTATTGGAACCGTAAACGCAGCATTTACGCTATCTGCTAACTTTTGCATTTCTGGTAACTGTACCTCAAATGGCTTGCTAAACGACGGCAAATTCTTGTTAATTGTATCTTGCATTTGCAATGCTAAATGAGATCCAAAATCTTGTAGATATTTGTACGTTGATTCCATATTTTTCCAAGCAGATGAATCCATTATTTTTTGATTAAAATTTTCATATGCCGTCAGTTCTGATAATTCCACTTTTTCTTCCTTGGAATTATTTGTTACTTTTCCGTCTCCTTGAGTACTCATTATACCTCCAATTCTTAGTTCAGCTTAATCCCATCATACTGCTTCCCTCAAAAACACTTTTTCAACATACTCATCATTTTTGTTATTCCCCCAAATTCTCGTATGCCATCTTCAGCAAAAAGATCCGAACTCCATCATATGCTTCATACCGATCTTTTTCCAGAATCTTCTGCAAGTCATAGCTTAATTGCTCTCTTGTCAAAAGGCCTTGTTCATACAATTCTTCTATGTAAGCTTCACACTCCTCATAAGCATCTTTTCTGTTTTTAACTAACGATGTTCTTGTGTCTTTTTTCACAATGCCCTTTGTTTCATCATAAACTCCATTCAATCGTAAAACTTGAAAAAGATCTTTTTTCATAGCACTTGCATACTCATCGCTATCAGATTCTCTTTTTTCATAATAAATGGTTCCATCTGATAAGTATCGAATCTGGTTCATTTGCTCTTGATCAAATGGATTCACACACTGGAGTTCCTGATTTCCTTTACTTGCATCACAGCAGATACAAGTCCTCTTATCGCGCCCTTTATCGGATCCACCTTTACAGACACCGAGATAATTACGATAATCCAACGCTTTCACTTTGCTCTTACTCAGTGGAACAAAATGCTCAATCGTCATATGAAGTTCTTCATTTTTGATGGAACTCATGCAGTACGCGCATAGATAATGCTGTTCTTCCAAAAGACACTGTCTTATCTCTTTCTTGCATGAAATTCCATCAAAAACTGATCTCATAGCAACCGTATCCGTTTCTGGTATGCTTTGCCACTCAGATGATTCTACTTTTTCTTTCAATTCTTTTTGCACACATTCCACTGGTTCCCTTTTCTTAATGCAAATCATTGAAATCTATCCCCGCCATTCTTAATCGAAAATGTCCTTTTTTTACAAGACTATTTTCTTCGCCATACTGTGCCTTCATCAGCTGCAAAATTTCAGTTGCCTCTTGATATGCCTTTTTGTTCATTGCAATTTCAAAGCTCTTGGACAGCTGTTTTAGCTGATCTGGAATTTCTGAGCTTCCCTGTCGGTACGTGAGAACATCCGACACCGAATATGCATATGCATCTGATAACTCCGTTATCGTCTGGTCCCGATCTATCTGCAACAGCATCGCATCCTTACTAGATGAGATAATGATAGGTGAATGCGTTGCAAGAATAAACTGAACATTCGGAAAGCTTGCCTGTAATGCTTCAATGATTTTCCACTGCCACTTCGGATGTAAGTGCATGTCAATCTCATCAATCAGTACAATTCCCCCGCACTGATTTAATGATTTCTTTCCTGGATTCAAAATTGCCATCCGAAATGCCATATCCATAACCATCCATAAAAGTGACTGGTAACCAGCACTTAAATAGTTGATCGGTATCGTCTCTCCATTTTCTGTATACGCAATATCTTCAAATGCTCTCGAATATGCAATCTGTGGCTTTTCTTCCAGATCATTCATCTGATACATAAAATTTGCTACGATTTCTTTGAATGCCTGATACTCTGCAATTTCCTTCTGCAACTGAAAAGCTGCCATCTCCATTTTCAGGCACCATGCCTTCAATGCTTTGATGTCCAGATTGTTTTCCATACAGCCGATATAACCGCATCTTCTGTCATTCAATTTGTTTTTGCTGACTGTTCCAAAATCTTCTCGTTTAGGCGGCGCAAGTCTGGCTGTACTGTAATAGCAAAATAGCGGAAGTTCTTCATCCAGATTGTTTGCTTTTTCATTTGCATAGTCCGAAACTTCTTTTCCACTAAATCGTGTTTTTGACTTTCCTGTTTCGTCTCGCTTCGTAACTTCTCCGATTTTCTCCCCTTCCTCTGTATCAAATACAGTACGAATTGTGATCGGCGTATAATGAACAATTCCTTGCGAAGCATCTGAAATCATTTTTGTATCAATTCTGACATCACTCGATAAAATTCCTTTTTTCGCCACACCTGACATTCCATTGATAAAATCACCAAATGCTACTGTAATTGCTTCCAGAATGGAAGTTTTTCCCACTCCATTATCTCCTATCAGCAAATTAACGCCGGGGCGAAATGTGATATTCATCTCACGAATTGCTTTATAATTTGAAATCGTGATTTCCTTAATCCACATATAAAAACCTCCACAACTATTTGGATTCCATTATACTCTTAGTTTAACCGAATCTCATCACAATTCTTCAGTAACTGCTTCAGCTGAGCGCGAATTTTTTCGACATACTCATCAATATCTTCCTCACTTTGCAATGTCTTCGCCTGAAATACCACCTGTCGGCTATAAGAGCGAACCACCTTTTTCTTTATTGGCTGCACCTCATTTCCTTCTCTCAATATGGAAACTGGTGTCTTTGGCATTTCTGGTGCAAGCACCGCTTCAATGTTGCTGACCGTATCATCCTTATACTGACACATTGGCAAAAACATCGCATCTAAAAGGGCAAGACTCGTTAGCTGCGCAATTTTCTCTTTGCACTGACTGAAATATGTATCCGACTTTTCAATCAAATAGCCAGCCTTAACGTCACCATTTGCTGCTGTGTGAGTTGCCTCCATACACTGGCGAACGGTTTCTAAGACCTCTGCCCTCTTTTCTTCCAGCATCTTATCATGGGCAGCTCGAACGGTATCCATGAGTGGATTCAATTCTCGAATCCGTTTATAATTAAATTTACTGCCCTGCTGAACCATCGTAATCATACGAATGGTATTCAATGCCTTGTATGCTTCCTCATTTTCCGCAATGCGATCAAGATCGTCATGCAGCATTTTTTCAAATTTTACTGCCTGATCAAATACGGTCACCTGCGTTCTGAAAAAGTTCTCAATTCCCTTACTCATGGCTTCTTTGTTATCAAACAAGTCATTTTCTTTTTTCAACAGACAATCAATCAGTGCCGTATTATCCTTTTTCTGCGAAAGGACATCATCCATCAGCTGGATCGCTTCCTGTACCAGTACCCGATCCGGATACTTATGACCTTCATAGCGATCATTCATTGATGCGTAATGATTGCGCTGTTCGGTAAATTTCTCCGTTACAAAACGGACAAGACCATCCTCATCATCTGGTACATTCATACTGTCAAAATATTCTCGAAGCATTGCTTTCGCATCACGCATCATTGTGGCTGAAATATTTTTACGCTTACTGATAGAGGTCTTGCCAATCTCACTCTTTTTGCGAAGCATATCCGGCAGCTTCGGATCATCAGGCTGGATCGTATTTCCTGCGTACTTGATCGTCACTTTCTGAGAAAAAATAAGCTGTGCCGCAACCGCAGCAATATCAATCTCTCTCCATCCATACGGAATTGCACTATATCTGCTCTGAACATCCGCCATAGAAGTTGGCAGCTTTTTCATATCCTGCATTTCCAGATATTCCTCCATCGCAGAAGCTGCATCTCTATTTGGCTCCATGCCAGGAAGTGAGGTTACTGCACCAGTCAAAATCGCAATAATATCCGCATCACTGCCTGCATTTTCAGTAATCAAATCTAACTTACTGTATACATGAACAACTAAATATTCGAGAGACTGTTCAATTTTGCTCTTTGCATTTCCAGCTCTCAACTCTAAGTGTTCACCATCTACATAGAATTGCGCTGCTTCAATCGCTGCCTGTAAGTCTGTCATCGCACTTTGCTCATATTTTCCAGCTTCGTCCTGCTGATCACTGATAATTTTCTGCACACTTTTCGGAAGCTGACTTACGTTGCGCTGCTTTACATATTTTCGGATCTTCATAGCGGATTCTAACGACTCATAATATGGTGTGTCTGCCAACACAACAATTGCTTCATTGCCTTTTGATTCGGTCATTAGTCGAAACTCTGACTTTTCTACTGTATCTGTAGCCACAGTCAAAAAGCGTAAACGCATACCTCCAGTCGCTAAGCCCACTGTTATCCCATCTACCATCTGATCGAATGCAAAGTCATATTTGCCATAGCGAAACTTCTTTGTAGTGAAAATATCACCATAAATCATCTGAGCAATGCGTTCCACAATCGATGCGGTATCCACATTTGTATCTCGTATCTCACGCTGAATATCCTGTTCTTCATCTGTCAAAAACTTATATGTATCACCAGTTCTGCCAATATAGTTCTGGCTCATCAGTCGGTCAAGACAACCGCGAACAACCTCACGCACGACTATTTTATCGACACGAATATCATCTGCCATTAAAATGACGATATTATCCAGATTTGCCGGAATATCATCAATATAGCGAATCAGATATAATAATTTCAGTACGTCCACATCCTGCTGCTCAATACCATCACCATTATCTGCTGCCTTCTGACAACGTTCAATTACACGGCGAATGGAACCGTCCAGAAATGTATGTACCGTATCATAAAAGCGAAAGAATGGAACTAATGCATACTCATTCTTCTCCTGAATTTTCTGTGTTGCTTCCTGAAATCCAGACAACATCGAACGTTCACCGCCAGACAAATGCTTACCTGAATTGCCATGTTTGCGAATCTCTGCAAATACCTTTTGCATGACAATAAATTGATATGGCACAAACGGGAAATTCTCTGTGAATTCTACTGGGCCGGAATATCCTTTAATATCCAGAATGGAACCACGAAAGCTGAATAGATTGCGAAGGACAGAGTCATTTTGTTCATATACGTTTTCCAATGCATTGACAGCCTCTGGCTTCTTTTTCAGAATACGCTTCTGAATGACTTCATCTACCGATGAGGATGACAAACTCAATCTTGTCTTAAAGCGAGCCTGAATACGCGAAAACTCATCCGCACGAACCTTAATAATTTCGTCGATTGCTTCCTGTCCGGTACAAATCACCCAAATTTTACCTTCACATTCACTGCCAATTTTTTCAGTCAAGGACTGCAGGTTTAAAAGCATGTCCGTATCGGTTCCAACATACTGTCCTACTTCATCAATCATAAATAACAACCGAAAATTATCAGGCTTTGTGTTCACATATGCTTTCATATCTTCCACAAGCTGCGCAATCGAGATCTCCGTTGCTGTTTTATCATTGAACCAGCTCCGTGCATCCTCCTCACTCATATCCAATACTTCCATTAATGTTGGGATGATAAATTTGCCATTAAATGCAAATGCACGGCGCATTTCCAACCATGGCTTGCCTTTTTTTTCTTCAAATACACCGCGAAATTCTTCTGTCTTACCCTGTTGTTCAATATAACGCTCCATCATCGCAACTTTTAAATTTTCGCCATAAAAGCCCAAGTGATTGTAAAACATCTTGGCAAACACACGCAGAACCGCAGTCTTATCTTTATTGCTAAAACCTTCAATATCAATGTTGAACAGAATCGTCTCTGTCGGTCCCTTTGTCGCGCGATCAATCAGCATAAAGGTAGCTGGGTCATCCTCAAACTTTTTACGAAAACGCTCTACACTGCGAATTCCTTTTACTTCTTTATTTTGCAACAAATAAGAAAGCATTTTCAAGAAATGAGATTTACCACTTCCAAAAAAGCCAGAAATCCAAACACCCATATCAGCCGTTGGCTGATCAAATGCATCTCCATAATAATTAAAGAATGTAATGAAATGTTTTTTCAACTCTCTAGTAATGACATATTCATTTAATTCCTGCTCAATCACATCGTCAGCAGCCTGATCTACTTTAATAACACCATTAATTTTGCGGTTAATATCATCCGCAAACATATCACGAATTAACATGGATCTATCCTCTCTCGTACTATAAACTTCTTTCCTACTTCACATTTTTTTCTTATTCAAGCACACTGAATGCCCGATAATAATCATTTGGCTGAAGCCTGTTAAACAATTTTAAATGACGGCCATCAAACTCTCCTGGATACAAAACCAAAATCGGTACTTCTGAAAAATACGGCTGCATCGCTTCTAATAATGTGTGGACACGTAAAAATGGAAACGCCTCACCCACACCCGTCAGCATCAGCACATCACCTAATTCATGTGGCTCATACTGAATTTTATCAATGAATTCTCCATTGCCGATAGCACAGTTCAACTGCTCTAAAAGATATGTACTTCCATCCGCTTCTTCCATATCTGGAATCGCATCTGTGATATCCATATCATCGCAAATTTCCAAAAATGTTTTATATAAATCAAAAATTTTCAAATGACAATTCAAAGACTGATCTGTCTCTAGCTGGTTCACAAAATGACGAACAATCATTTCGTCCTCTGGATCATAGCAAAAGATTCGTATATTAACTTCATTGCTTAGCCCTTTTCCCTCCAAAAACTCCGGTTCTTGAATCAATGCCCGAACCTTGTCCAAACGTTCTTTTATATCACTCATATAGCTGTCTCCCTCCTACAAAAAACAATTAAATGCTGGTAATACTACGGTATCACCATTACTTTTAATGGCATTCTCCAAAACAGGATACAGCCACACCGGATTCAAATGATCTGCCTTTGTGTTATCGAGGTATTCAGTCTCAACAAGCGCTCTCACAATAATTTGTTTTAATTTTATTATTGTGGTATCGCTCCAAGAAGCTACTGTATCACTCTGCTCCTGTAAACGCATAAAAAATGTATTTAAATCAATCCTTCCAAAAGACATATCCCTTAACCGATATTTTTCTCCAATGACCGTTACCATAAATTCCCAGATTAACCGGCTCTGTTTCATCATCGCATACAAACAAATCTGCTTGGCTACATCAGTAGGCTGCATTGCAATGGCACGAATCAAATCTTCATCTTCTAGCGCATGAAGCCTTTTTACACACCCCTTTGCGATTCGGTCAATCGTTTTCTCTGTCGGATACTGAAAAAGATTCTGCTCTACAATTTCCTTCACAACTGCTTTCTCATCGAGTCCTTCCGACAGTAGCCTTGCTGTGCATCGCATCTCATAAAAGAGGAATGGTTCTCTGGTCAAAGACGCAATATACGGATACGAATGATCCATTTTATAGCTCCCCCTTATCCTCTTCTTCGTCTGGAATAAATTCCATGATATCCCCAATGTCACATTTCAAAGCGGAGCAAATCTTTGCTAAAACTTCCGTGCTTACATTTTCACCTTTCGATAGTCTGGCCATTGTTGTTGTACTGACGCCTATCATTGCACGCAAATCTTTCTTCAGCATATCTTTATCTATTAGTAATTTCCACAGCTTTTTATAGCTAACTGCCATCTTTCCACCTCTGACTTATCATATTTTGTAGTTAATTATAGTCTATCATACATAGTGTACTTTAATCAACCATTTATTTCAAATAATAAAATTTAATTCTGAAATATCGCAGTTATCACCAATGCCCTTATGGGCTATACACAAAAATCCCCGGCAGCGCAACACTGCCGGGGATCCATATCCTTCATATTACATCCACAAAAAACTCAAGCCACAATAATATTCTTGCACCGCAAAAACGCCTCTGGCGGTCTGCGATCCGTAATCACCTGCACCTTTGAAAACTCACTAAAGGTCACAGAACTGATATTTCCAAACTTGGAATAGTCGGCCAGTATGTAGGCCTTCTTTGCCTGTCCCACCGCCGTCTTTTTGACCATGGCCTCCTCATAATCCGGTGTGCTAAATCCAGCCTTCAAGCTAACGCCATTCGTACCGAAAAACGCTTTGGAAAAATGAAGCGTCTCAAGGCTTAAAATCGCCTGATTTCCGATAATGGCCTCGGTCGTTGGCTTTAACTCGCCGCCGATCAGATACACACGAAAGCCAGCTGCCGCCAACTTTTGCGCATGGCTGACGGCATTGGTAACAAATGTCGCACTCTTTTCGGTAATAAAATCAATCATACAGCCAGTTGTCGTTCCCGCATCGAGGTACACAAAATCATCCTTTGCGATTAACGCCTCCGCATAGCGGGCAATCAGCTGCTTTTCCTCTCGGTTTACACCGGTTCTTTGCGCCACAGGCGGCTCCGCTGTGGTAAAGCCCGCCTCGATTGCAACCGCACCTCCGAAGACCTTGTTTAACTTTCCCGCCTTGTCTAGGGCATTCAGATCACGACGAATCGTGGACTCGGAGATCTTTAATTTTTCCTTGATCTCCGCCACGGTAACGCTGTTTTGCTCATCAAGCAGCTTTAAAATAAGTTCATATCGTTTTTCAGTCAGCATTCTTTCCTTCTGTTTCCTTCCCGTACTGGTTTAAGTCAGTCTCAAGAATGATCTTCCGAATCGGCAGGATACTTCCCGCAGATACAGAAAGTTCATCAACGCCCATTGCCAGAAACTCTTTTGTCAGACTTGTGTCTGCGCCAAGCTCACCACAGATACCGGCCCAGATGCCGGCCTTGTGCGCATTCTCCACTACCATACGAATCATTGCAAGGATCGCCGGATGATGCGGATCAAAGAAGCGGTCAAGCTTTGGATTCTGTCTGTCAACCGCCAGTGTATACTGTGTCAGGTCGTTTGTTCCGATGCTGAAGAAATCGACTTCCTTTGCCAGCTCGCCACTGATCATAACCGCTGCCGGAGTCTCAATCATGATACCCTGCTTTGGATTGCCATAGGCAATGCCCTGCTCGCGAAGCTCTGCCTTTACCTCCTCTGCGATCTCCTTGATCTTTCTTACTTCCCAGAGGCTTGTGATCATCGGATACATGATGGAAAGATTTCCGTATACGCTTGCACGGAACAGCGCGCGAAGCTGTGTCTTAAAGACATCGGTCTGTGTCAGGCAGATACGAATTGCACGATAGCCAAGTGCCGGATTTTCCTCATGCTCCATATTGAAGTAAGCACACTGCTTGTCTGCTCCGATGTCGAGTGTACGGATGATAACATTCTTTCCTGCCATCGTCTCAACTGCGGTCTTATAAACCTTAAATTGCTCCTCCTCAGTCGGATAATCTTCCTTTTCCAGATACAAAAACTCACTTCTGAAAAGACCGATTCCGCCTGCGTCATTCTGAATAACAGCTGCCAGATCCTTAATGTTTCCGATATTCGCGTACAGCATAATCTTCTTGCCGTCAATCGTCTTATTTTCTTTTCCCTTTAACTGCTGCAAAAGTGCCTTCTTTTCCTCATCGGCACGCTTCTTCTCCTGCATAATTGCCATGGTCTGCTCGTCTGGATCGATATAAATTGTGCCGTCGCTGCCATCTACAACTGCCATTACGCCATCGGTCGTCTCATCGAGCGGAATATCGGTTCCAATCAGTGCCGGAATTGCCATGGTTCTTGCAAGAATCGCGGTGTGTGAGTTTGCAGAACCGTGTACGGTAACAAAAGAAAGGACCTTATCTTTATCCAACTGAACCGTCTCAGATGGTGCCAGATCGTCTGCCAGAATGATCACTGGCTCATTTGAGGTCACACCCTGCTTTGCGGCACCGGCCAGATTGTTCAGTACACGCTCGGAAATATCCTTAACATCGGCTGCACGGCCTCTCATATAATCGTCATCCATAGACGCGAACATCTGTGAGAAATTGTCACCTGTCGCTGCCACTGCATATTCAGCATTCACCTGCTGGGTACGGATGATATTTTCAATAGACTCATTATAATCATCGTCCTCAAGCATCATCTGATGAATCTCAAAAATCGCTGCATTGGTCTCTCCGACCTCTCTGCATGCCTTATCGTACAGCTCGCCTAACTGGCTGATCGCAGCCTCCTTTGCCGCCTGATAACGTGCCAGCTCACCATCGGAGTCTGCTGTCTTGATACGCTTAACCTGCTGTTCACTCTTTTTATAAACGGCTGTCTTTCCGATTGCAACACCGCCAAATACACTCTTTCCGTGATAAATCTTCATCGTTCACTAACCTGCCTTTCCATGACCCGCTTGCACAGCAGGCGGACTGCCGAATGCCGGTGTCCGCCTCTCTTTGTGTTCTTGTGTCGTTTTCTTTGTCTTACAGAGTTGTCTTGAAGAAATTCTCCATTGCCTCGGCTGCTGCGTCCTCGTCGCTTCCCTCTACGGTAATGGTAACGGTCTGTCCCTGCTTTACAGCCAGTCCCATCAGTGCAAATACGCGCTTGCAGTCTGCTGCCTTGCCATCCTTGTTCATCTTGATGGTGCTCTCAAATGCCTTTGCTGCCTTTACAAGCTCTCCTGCTGGACGAGCGTGGATTCCTTCTGGATCTGTGATGGTGTAAGTAAATTCTTTCATGGTCTTCTTCTCCTTCTTAAATTATTTTTTTTATTTCTTTTTCTTATTTCTTATTTTTATTTTTTGCTATTTGGTTTGAATATTGGAATTAATTTTTCTGTTTTTCCTGTTTTTCTTGCTCTTCTTACTTTTCTTGTTCTTCTTACGCTTCTCTTGGCTTCTTTAATACGCCTAAAAGAACAGTAGAAATTGCAGTTCCAACTACCAATGCCAACAGATACATCAGTGCATTTCCGACTACCGGGAATACGAAGATGCCGCCGTGCGGTGCCATCAGTGTACAGTTAAACAGCATACTCAGTGCACCTGCAACTCCAGAACCGATCACACATGCTGGGATGACATGGAGCGGATCTGCTGCCGCAAATGGGATTGCTCCCTCGGTGATGAATGCCAGACCCATGATGAAGTTTGTCGGGCCTGCATCTCTTTCTTCCTTTGTAAAACGATTCTTAAACAGGATGGTTGCCAGTGCGATTGCACACGGTGGAACCATACCACCGATCATAACAGCTGCCATCACATCGTAGTTTCCGGATGCGATTGCTGCAGTACCAAATACATATGCTGCCTTGTTGAACGGGCCACCCATGTCGATTGCCATCATGCCTGCAAGAACAAATCCTAATAACAGCTTACTGGAACCACTCATGCTTGTCAAGCCATTATTTAATGCGGTGTTGACTGCACCCATGACAGGCTCTATTACAAAGTTCATCAAAAGTCCCATCGCCAAAATTCCGACTACCGGGTAAATCAAAACAGGTGCGATCTTTTCGAGTGCCTCAGGCAGCTTATCACAAACCTTCTTGAGTCCAAGGATGATATAACCTGCTGCAAAACCAGCAACGAGTGCGCCTAAGAAACCAGACTTTCCGCTGTATGCGATCATACCACCGACAAAACCAAGTGCCAGTCCAGGTCGATCGGCGATTGCCATTGCGATGAAGCCTGCCAGTACCGGGAGCATGAATGAAAATGCGGTTCCACCGATGCTCTTTAACATTGCAGCCGCCGGAGTGATACTTCCGAACGCGGAGCGCTCCTCTGCGGTTAAGGATGCCATATCAACGCCAAAGCCATCAATTAAGAAGGCAAGTGCAATCAAAATTCCACCGCCGACAACGAACGGAAGCATATGGGAAACGCCGTTCATCAGCTGCATGTAAATGCGGTGTCCGATGCTTCCGCTGTTCTTGGAAGCGGCACTGCTAGAAGACTCGCCAGCACCCGATGCGTGGTAAACTGGAACGTCACCATTCATGGCACGGTCTAACAGCTCCTCTGCCTTGCTGATTCCATCGGATACCTGACACTCAATGACCTTCTTGCCATTGAAACGCTCCATCGGAACCTTGGTATCTGCTGCCACTACGATGCAATCTGCCTCGTCAATCTCGGCCTGTGTGAGCACATTTTTTGCACCGCCCGAGCCTCGTGTCTCGATCTTAATGCGGCATCCAATCTTTTTCGCTGCCTTCTCAAGACCTTCCGCTGCCATGTAAGTGTGGGCAATTCCAGTCGGACATGCGGTAACGGCTAAGATCTTCTTTACCGGTGCTGCCGTCTCAGACGGGGTACCATCGGAAATGCTTGTCTGCTCCAGACGCTCGTCGATGCTTGCCTTTTCCTCATCGGCCTGATCAATGATGCTTAAGAATTCGTCTACGCTCTTTGCATTGCGAAGATTCTCGGTGAACTCCTCATCCATCAGCATAACGGACAGCTTGCTGAGCACATCCAAATGTACGTTGTCCTTTGTGTTCGGGGCTGCGATCAAAAACAATAAGGTGACTGGCTCGCCGTCAAGTGAATCAAACTCAACGCCATTTTTGATGACCATCGCTGCCAGACCCGGCTTGCTTACGGCATCGCATTTTCCGTGTGGGATCGCAATTCCCTCACCGATTCCAGTGGTGCTTTCCTCTTCTCTTGCATAAACCTGCTTGCGGTATGCTTCTTCGTTATTGATCTTGCCGCTCTTTACCATCAGCGCAACTGCCTGATCGAGTGCTTCGCTTTTGGTCTGCGGTGATGATGTCAGCGATATGCTTCGTGCATCAAGCAAATCTGTGATTCTCATATCAATACCTCTGCCTTTCCCATTTTTTCATTTATTGAATATTGAAATGCTATTGAAATACTATTGAAATATTATTGTAACGATTCAGAATCTCATTCGCAAAATCGCCTCTACGAGGCTTTCTTTCTCTCATGTGGTTATTTCTCGCTCATGACCTCTACCTGACTATAAACTTTCGCAATCATTTCCCTCTCTGCCAGATATTCGGAAAATGCACTTGCACTTCCACAGGCAACGCCCATGCGAAACGCCTCTTTATAATCATGTGATTTCAGCCAGCCAGCTAAGAAACCTGCCACCATGGAATCACCTGCGCCTACTCCGTTAATGAGTGTACCCTTCGGAGCCTCTGCCATGAACACGCTTCCATCCTCACTTACGAGTACGGCGCCCTCTCCAGCCATGGAAATTAGAACATTTCGTGCTCCCTTTTCCTGAAGCTTCTTTGCATATGGCACAACGGACTCTCTCGTGGAAAGTGTTACGCCAAAAATCTCACCCAGCTCGTGATTGTTTGGCTTGATGACGAATGGATGATATTCAAGCACATTTATTAACAGATCTCTTGTCGCATCGACTGCAAGCAGGATGCCCTTTCCGTCCATGCGGGCTGCGATGTTTCGATACATATCATCCGGCATCGATGCTGGAATGCTTCCCGCAAGAACTAACACATCGCCTTCTTGTAATTCATCCAGACGTGCCAGAAGCTTTGCTGTCTTCTCCTCGCTGATTGCCGGTCCCATTCCGTTGATCTCGGTTCCCTCGACGTTTTGAAGCTTTAAATTGATACGAGCACATCCATTTTCCATTTGGATAAATTCGGTATGAATGCCCTGCTCCTGTAACTGACGGCGAATCTCATCTCCGGTGAAGCCTGCACTAAATCCCAGTGCTGTGCTTTCGATTCCGAGGTGATTTAACAGAATCGAAACATTGATTCCCTTTCCGCCCGGAAGCAGCTGTTCCGACTCGGTACGATTGGTCTTTCCAAGCGCAAAGCCCGGTACAGAAACAATGTAATCCAGTGACGGATTGAATGTTACTGTGTAAATCATGACGTTTCCTCCAATCTTTTTCTTGCTTTCTTTTCTTGCCTTTTGCCTTTCTTTTCCTGCCTTTTCTCTCTTTCTTTTAGTTCGGCTTTTGTCGGGCTTTATTAGGCTTTTATTTTGCTTTCATTCAGCTTTTGTTTCGCTTTCATTCAGCTTTGTTGTTACCTCTCTGTAACTTATGGCTTGATTATATAATCATTCTCAATCAAAATCAATCAATATTATGCACGAATCTGATTGAGTTTTTTGGTGTATCCTGCACAAGTTTGATTGAGTTGTGATTATTTGACTGTTTTTGATTGAATTTCAGTCATCGTTTCGCCCATAAAACACAAAAACGATACTGATATAGTGAAGCATAGGTTCACTATATCAGTATCGTTTTCTTTTCATTTTTTATTCTGGATTCTTCTTTTTTCTGAACTATTCTTTTGTCTGGATTATTCTTTTGTTTTTGGTTTAATTCTTGCAAACTTCACTGTTATCGCCTCGCGCTTTTCCAAGCTGTGGTGCATTCGGTAAAATACAGCAAACGCAAACAAACAAACACCAAGCGAAACTGGAGCATGTCCAGACGGAAGCCAAAAGAAATTCCTTTGCCACCCTTAAAGTGATGATACAGCGGTATATAAAATGAATCGATCCATTTGTGCGTTCTCCTGTTTTTTCTAGTCTATTCTAGTCTACGTTACGCCTTCGTAACCTTCCGGATCACACTCACACATGCAATCGCCGCGACAGCTCCGCCAAAAACGTCTTCCCCTGGAACACAACCTTTGCTAGTAACAGCAGCACTCCAATTCCAGTTGTGATCGTCACCAAAATCGTATTGTGCATAACACCTGTCCACGCAAGCACAATCACCAGAAGCGTTCCGAGAATCGTGATCAGAAAATAAATTCCATAGTCGGTCTGGTGCTTGCTGTCCGCAAAGCCGAGCACAAAATACAGCAAATTTGTTCCAGCAACCGTGAGCGGAAGCACTACCTGAAGGCTCCAGCCCCGCCAACCAGTGTACCAGTCATACGCCATACAAAGAAACATTCCAATGATGACTTCATACATGACCATCTTACGAATATTTCTCCATTTGCGCTGTCCAACGGCAAGAAGCGCATAGCCGCCTGCGACGCCAATTGCCACCAGAAGAAAGATTGGCTGCCAGGTTCGGTCGGAAAGCACCATCAATCGGTCAACCATTCCTGCCACAATAACGGCGGCAAGCGCGGCAAACGTCACGATTTTCATAAAGATTGAGTCGTTATGCTTCATCTGCGTTACCGGAAAGACGTCAAACTCTTCCACCGTTTCTGTGTTTTTTTCATCCGCGATTCTCTTCTTACAAAGCGGGCAGTAGGCACGCTCCCCGGAAAAGGTAAGGCCACATTTTGGACAGCGGATTGTTTTTCGATTGCTCATGCCTTCATTCATACTTATATTTTCATTCGTACTTATACTTTCATTTGCACTTGTGCTTTCATTCACGCTTTTATCGGTTCTGTCACTTTTTTGTTCCATCATCAGCCCTCCTTTCCTGAGTAATTCGTATTGATAATCATCTCTGGATCAAATTCTGACAGACGACGGAAAAATGCGCGCTCGGTATCTTTTGGGCTGGAGCTTCCTGCGCATGTCACCATCATATGATCTTCATAGGAACACATGCAAATCTGTCTTCCGGCGCAGCCAATAAAGAAGTCAAACTGACAAACATATGGCGCTAATGCCTTTGGCATTGTGATTCGTCCAATATTTGAAAAATACATCGTCTGGCGCGCCCCTGCGACAAGACCGGACACTTCCATTCCAAGATCCTTGAAAATCAGTGGAATGGCTCTTGCTGCCATATGTTTTTCTAGGCTGACCTGCCCGGCAATCATCTTTTCAAGCTTTTCTTTTGTCAGCTCTCTTCTGAAATTTTCTGCCACCGCTGCAATCACATCATCAAGTGTCTCTCCCTGCTTTTTGCGATCATACGTGACCGCAATCAGACCAAAGAAGTTACGGACTGTCGCGGACGGAAAATAACTACGCAGATTAACTGGAACCATGATGCGCACCGCCTTTTTGCGGTCTCGCGGCTCCATCGCATCGTAGATGGACAAAATCAAGAGTGACACCAAAAACACGGTCACAGTCGTGTGATAGCTCTTTGCCGCCGCAATGATTTGTTTTGTGGAAACCTCTGCCTCTGTGACCTGTTGGGAAAAATCAGGTGTGGACGGCTCACGAAAATGAAAAATTGGAACGGTCTTTTCACCTAGGAAGGACATGTTGGAATTTTTCTCTTCCTTATTGTAATACTGGCTGAAGCTGTCGGAATCCTTCTCACGAAAGGTACTATCTATTCCAAGCGAAAGATTTTCTTTTGAAAGCGCTGGATGGCAGATTTTTAAATAATTGACCACCAGTGTCTTCAAAAACATCAACGCACCTGTCGCATCCGCCATCGCATGAAACACTTCAAAATTGATTCTGCATTTATAATACGAAATATCAATCAGAAGATGATGCTCATTTTTATCATACAGGCGACTGCACACGTTCTGATCTTCCTCATGTACAACGGGCATATCCCCCGATTCCTCCAAATAATACCAGAACATGCCATGTCGGATAATATTTGTAAAAATAGGAAACTCCTCCAAAGCCTGCTCTGCTGCCTGCTGCAGCGCTTCTTTTTGAATCGGCTCTGTCAGCTGACAGGCGAAACGAAATACACGGCTGTCTTTTTTATTTGCTAGTGCTGGAAATACCTTTGCCGCATTGTCCAGCCTGCTCCACCCCGGCCGTTTTGTGTTCTTCACTTACCCTCGCCTCACTTTCTGCTGTAAGATCGCGTCTTCCAATGAAATCCTCAATTGCCTCATAGATTTCCTTTGCCCCAGCAAAAATCGGTGGAAGAAGCACCATACCGTGAATGCCGTCCGGCACACGCACACTCTTTACGCTGCCGCCAGCCTCTCTGATCTTCTCGCCTAATGCCTCACCCTCATCACGAAGCGGATCATACTCCATTGTGATCAAAAGCGTGTCTGGCAGATTAGAAAAATCGTGGTGCTGAAGCGGCGCAAAATACGGATTTTTCGCATCCTCGTCGCAACTGCGGTATAGCTCCATATATTCACACATCAGCGCACGCGTCAAAATGTAATCGTATCCATTTTCCTCAACGGATGGATATGGATTGTCATCACCGTAAGAACCATACGCCACCGGATAGATGAGTACCTGACGCTTTGGCTGCAAGCCGCCGCGATCTCTTGCCATCATGCCAAGCTCCGCGCAGATCTCGCCGCCTGCGCTGTCACCCATGATGACAACCTCCTCCGGCTTTGCCTGATACCAGTCCTCGCAATGCGCAAGCACAGCCTGCATCGCCTCATAGCAATCCTCAAGTCCCTGCGGGAAACGATGCTCTGGTGCTAAACGATAATTGACCGAAACAACCTTATAGCCCGTGCGCTCGGACAGATTTGCGCAGACATTTCCGTAGCTTTCAAAATCACCCGTTACAAAACCACCGCCATGAAAAAACAGGATAAGCGGTGCTATTTTTCCATCGTAGCTGTAGGTGCGAAGCAGGATATCTCGTCCCTCCAGATGAAGAATGCGGTCCATTGTATTGCAGCTTCTTCCCTTGTAGTACGGGTACATCTTTTCTTTTTTACGGCTCTTTTCATAGTCTTTCGTCATATCGCCCTGATGACGTGACATCGTGCGAATTGCGGCTTTTAAAACTTTATTCATAAATGGCTGTATTCCTTTCTATGGTATGCAGTCACAAGAATCCTTTTCGTCTGCGCTGCTGTTGCATTTTGTGGTGTTTCGTTTTGTACGATTGCTTTTTATGCTATTGCATTTCGTGCTGTTGCATTTTACATTGTTATTTTTTGTACTGTTCCTTTTGGGACTCTTTTGTTTCTTACAGCTTACACAATGTAAAGTGTGCCTCGCCCTCGCGGTCAATCTCCATCAGCATATACGTGTGGAAAAAGCCGTCCTGACGCGGCAAGGTTAAGCTGCCCGGATTTAAGATGGTGACATCCTTGCCCTGATGGAGCATCGGCACATGCGTGTGACCATACATTGCAATATCCGCCCCGCGAAGACGTGCCGCCTCCGCAAGCGTCTGCAAACCAAAATTGACCTGATAGCGATGTCCATGCGTCAAAAAGACGCGGTACTTTCCGATATCTATCAGCTTATCCTGCGGAATGTCCGATGCGTAGTCACAATTTCCACGCACGATATCCACTGGACAGCCTGCTAATCGTGCAATTTCATCCTGCTGACCTTCGGAATCGCCAAGATGAATCAAACGATCCGGTCTACCGGTGCGCTCCAACATTTCCTTAAAATAGCGCAGCTTTCCATGGGTATCACTGACAATCAGAATGCGTTCACTCATTGCTGCCATCCTCTTTTTCAAGAATTTCTCTCATTGCACGCAGAGCCTTTCCTCTGTGGCTGATCTGATTTTTTTCCTCTGCGGAAATCTCAGCCGTTGTCTTGCCAAGCTCTGGCACATATACAATCGGATCATAGCCAAATCCGCCGCAGCCTGCCGGCTTCTTTGCGATCACACCCTCAATGGTTCCATGTGTGACAGCGGTATGGCCATCCGGGAAGCTCGCTGCAATCACACACACAAAGCGCGCACTGCGATCATTTCCTTCTACGCCATCAAGACGATCGATGATGGACTGATTTTTGATGTCATAGGACGTGTCCTCGCCCATATATCTTGCTGAGTGAACCCCCGGCTCCTTATTCAGATAGTCAACCTCCAGTCCAGAATCATCTGCAAGGATAATACCATCGGTGTACGGGCGAAGTGCCTTTGCTTTAATCAATGCATTCTCCTCAAAGGTGCTGCCATTCTCGTCGATATCAACTTTGATACCTGCGTCTCTCAGTGACTGAATCTCGTAGCCGCTGCCTTCCATGATCATGCGGACTTCACGCATCTTTCCCTCATTTGTGGTTGCAAATAATATTTTTTTCATGGTGTTTTCAATTCCTCAAATTTTTCATTTTGTTTGCTATTGTTTTTTATTGCTACAGTTGCGACCGCGTTTACTGCTCTTTTGTGTATGCCTTTAAGCATATGTTACATTTATATTTGTCCTGTGCAGATTGCCAACTCGTTCCCTTCATGCTGATGTAGCCCTCATTTCCAGTTAGATCGGCAATGACAGCGCCATCCTTGCTGGTGTACTCGACAGCCACTGGTCGTTCACTTCCCGGTGTGCGCACATAGACAATCACGGCATAGCGATCCCCATCGGATAACAGCACAGGCTTGTCCAGCTTTACCGTGTAGTAGCCTGCGTTGGAAAAGCTGCCGGATGCCGCCTTTTTCTGGAAGGTCAGATCGGCCTCTCCTGTCACCTTGTTTACCACATAGACCTCGTAGCTGGTGTCCGGTGCAGTCGCATAAAATCCAACAGCCTCCAACACTTCATCGCTCTTTGCGGTATAGAGATTGGCAAAATATGCCTCCTCATTGCCATAGCCAAGCTGTCCAACCCAGCCACATTTATCGGACTGGTAGATTCGGTCATAATTGTCTGTATTTTCAATCTTTGTGTAAGCTGCGTTATAGATGCCGACATTGGAATCGTAGTACGACACCCAGAAATAACCGCCATCACCGAAATCTTCTCCCCAGCTGTTCATGCACAGCCAAGCTCCATTTCCTTCGGGCTGTGTTCGAAAATTCGATGCCGCATAGCCATCGTCCCAGCCGACAATCAGCGTATCGTGATTGATTTTATTGGTTCCGATATAACAGTATGCGTTTTGCGCCGTGTTGTAATACGCAGAGTCACTGTTCTCGCCGCTTACTTCGCAATAAATTGAGGTCTGCACGCTACCATAAAGATAGACGGCGCGCTTGATTGCAGACTGATCCTTTGACGGGATAATCTGAATCTCCTGCACATGCTTGACTGCCTTTAATGAGGTATCGGTCTTTCCGTCTCCGTATGGATCGTCTTCCTCGCGCACTGGCCCCTTCCAGGAAAGCAAATACGCCATCGCCATCGTGTACTCGCCACCAGTATCCTGTCCCCATGTGTAGCCATTGTTCAGACTCATATGATCGACGGAAAAATGCCAGCTTTCTTCTGGAAGCAATGCCGCCTCAAGTGCGCCGACCGAAGCAAACGCCCAGCAGGTGCCAAGCTTTCCCTGATTCATGACAGGCGCATCGAGTCCATACAGTCTTGGGTCAAATGCCGCCGGAAGCTTGGACGCATCGGGGCGGCTATCGGTAAAACGAAGCGTGTTTGCAGACGCATCCCATTCCACCTCGTAGTCGAGTCCTGCCGCCACAGCATCGGCACTTAAATAATATGAACCTGCGCGAAAGACAAGCGCATTCGGAAAGCTTTGCTTTTCGCCGTTGATCAAAATATCTTCGGTGTTTTCCTCTGCCTCGATGCTTCGGTCGTTGCGGTATGCCTTAAGTGTCTTGTGATCGTAGATTCCGACATTGCAAAGAAATACGTCGCGAAGCGCATCCACCGGGATCATCAGCTGCCTGTCATCTGCCATATAGGGCTGCACAGTCATTTTTGCTGCACGTTTTCCATCTACACTCAGACTGATCTCCTTTTGATTTGTCTTTGCTGCGATCAGCTCATTCCACTCTTCACAGACGCCCGCCTGTGTATAGCCATTTCGGACGCTTCCGGTCGTCTGCCTCTGGTACAGGCAGACAACAGCTAACACAAGAAGCGCGAGCGCTGCGGCAATATACCACTGTTTAACCTTCACTCGTTCTTGGTTCCCTTCTCGGCGGCTTCGGGCCGATATACTGATAATAATAGGTCTTGATCATTCCGTTGTAGATTTTGCGGTTCTTGTCCGCTTTCTTTCCGATCGCATTCTGTGCATCCTCGTAGGAGGTGATCAGATACATGGACCAGGTGTCTAACTTTGCAAAGCGCTCGCCGATTGTGCGGTATAGCTCTGGCAGATCTGCCTTTTCCTCAAGACGCTCGCCGTATGGCGGGTTGGTGATGATAAAGCCGTACTTTCCCGGATGGGACAATGCGCTTACTGGGCGCTGCTGTAAGTGAATCAGATGATCGACACCTGCGCGCTGTGCATTCTCTCTTGCCATGCGCACGGCAGATGGATCAATGTCGTAGCCCTGAATATCAGTCTTAACGGACAGATCAACAAGATCGTTTGCCTCGTCCATCGCATCGTACCAGGTTTTCTTTGGAATCAGGTTCTTCCAGCTCTCGGACAGGAAGCTGCGGTTCATGCCTGGTGCCATATTTGCCGCCATCATAGCGGCCTCGATTGCGAAGGTACCGCTTCCGCAGAATGGATCAACAAGAATACGATCCTTCTTCCACGGAGTCAGCATGATCAATGCGCTGGCAAGGGTCTCGCTGATTGGCGCCTTTGTGGTGCTCTGACGATAGCCTCTCTTATGAAGGCTCTCTCCTGTGGAGTCGATTCCTACGGTGAACTCGTCCTTCATAGCGAATACACGTACCGGATAGGATGCACCTGTCTCTGGGATTACTTCGGTATGGTATGCACTCTTTAAGCGTTCTACGATTGCTTTTTTCATGATGGACTGAATGTCAGAGGATGAGTAAAGCTTACTCTTTACGGTGGATGCCTTTGTTACCCAAACCTTGCCATCCTTTGGAATCCATTCCTCCCATGGAAGTGCCTTTGTACACTCGAACAATTCGTCAAAGGTACGCGCGGTGAAGCTTCCTGCTTTTAACAGGATACGCTCTGCGCTGCGAAGGAATACATTGGCGCGGCAGAGCGCCTCCATATCTCCGATAAAGGTTACTCTTCCATCTTCTGTTTTGCTGATATCATAGCCGAGATCGTCGATCTCTCTTTTTAACACCGCTTCCAAGCCGAAGTGACACGGTGCGATCAATTCGTATGTTTTCATTTTGCCTCCGTTGTGAATTTTTTTTTGCAATTATTCCTTGCAATTATTGCTTATATTGATAAGCCAGAGAAACCGTGACATTATGATGTCATTCCATATTGCTGACACGGCGGTATGCCTGCAGCCCTCCATTTACAGAGAGCACATCATAGCCGTACTGGCTTAACTTTCTGCCTGCGAGAATACTGGTTGTACCCCACTCACAGTATAACACTAGAAGGCGGTTTCGGGGAAGTCTTTTCTTATAATCTTCTAAAAAATCGTAGGGAATGTTTACGGCGCCAGAGATGTGGCCTTGTCTATATTCTTCATTTGTGCGAAGATCGATCAGGTAGGCGCCGGACCTTCTATAATCATCGAGTGTACTTGCTGCGATTAGTCTCATGAAAAGTACCTCCAAGGGAAGCTTTCCTACTTTTATTTTATGCAGGGAAATGAGGCGGTGTCACCAGTATATAAAAGGGAAAGATTCTGTAAGTTTCAAACAGATACTTACAGAATCTCATATTAATTATTCACCCTAATGTTAATACCATATTCTATTACAGCTTCCCACCACTCTTTATTAGCATTCAAATCATTTGCAATTATTTTTCTATAATTTCGCCACCGATAATACAGCCCAAATATCCTTGAAAATAATCTGATTTAGGAGCGAAATACCATGAAAAACAATCGT
>CAVFYJ010000008.1:0-49941 GCA_963626545.1 Acetatifactor sp.
GGCGCTTTCATCTCGGTCATTGAATGGCCGAGGATTCCCGCGCCAGATTCCTAAAGGCGATTCTTACGCCTACCAATCGAAGATGGACTCTGCGGCAGTTGCACAGTGAATTAGAACGCGAACGCACATCCTTTACTCAATTCTAAGTTTCATCGCAGCATACTGTTCTTACTCAATCGTAAGCTCCATCACGACATCCTCACAACCCTCTGGCAGATCACGCTCTGGCGTCATCTCAAGATACGGCAGCCCGGTCTTTGCCCAGTGAAGACGGCGGATTCCCGGCTGGCGCTGCAAGGTCTTATCGTTTTCATCGTGCGGAATTGCATGATAAATCATCAATTCATCACCGGTATCCGGATCTTTTACAAAGTCATTGTGTCCCGGTCCATACTCGCCCGGCACACTCTCCTTTGTTAGAAGCGGATAGCCAATCCATGTCCAGCTCTCCTGCTTCAGCAGATCGTCTCCACTCTTTGCATGGAGCAGTCCCACATCGTACAGATCGCCCATGCTGGTGGAGGAACCGGAGATCGTGACAAACAGATCATCGCCTCGGCGAAGCAGATACGGTCCCTCATCGACCTCGGTCTCGTAGCGATCCCATCCGTACATCGGACGCACCACACAATGCGGCTCACTCGTGAGCTGCCATGGTTTTTGAGGATCTACCGTTGCGATGTAAATATCTGCTGTTCCTGCCTCAAAGTGCTCATCGTCCACACCATAGTGAATCTTTCGATCGGACCACATCACATAATCCTTTCCGTGATCTCTGAAATAGCTCATGTCAAGTGAAATGCCGCCCTCTGTCAAATCAGAGCCATCAATCTTGACACACTTTTGCGGTGCCTCCCATGCATTCGGGTCTGCCGGATCGCCATTGCAGCGCAGAATATAGGACTTTACATGAATCCACTGTGCATTCTCGCAAAGTGAGGTAAACATGTATAAAACACCATCAATCTCATGAAGCTCGGCTGCCCATGTTCCGACAAAATGAAGCCCATTTTCAAGCGGAATGCGGTAAACAACGGTCGGCTCAGCATCAAAGGTGCCCTCGATTGTATCCGCAATGCGAAGCTGAATGTTGTGCGTTCCTGATGAGGAAAGATAATACTTTCCATGATATTCGGTCACACACGGGTCGGACATACCGTAAAATTCAACAAGCTCATCTTCACGAAAATGAAGCGGCATCGGGAATTTCCAGCGTTTCTGCAAAACCTTTCCCGGAATCTTCCAAGTACCTGGCTTTGACACATCTACCTTTTCTAACGCTTGCTTGTCCCATGCAACTTTCTTTTCATGTGTGGAACCATCGCTGTAGATGCATGTTGCCTTCGGTGCACAATCTGAGAATGAAGCTAAGGACTTGCCAAGCGGCCAGCTTTTCTGTACCGATTCAGTTTTAACATAATGAATATCGCCAAAGTATTCACATAGAACCTTTTTTTCTGCTTCTGTGATCTCAATTGCATTACCTGGAACGCAGCCGTCTATGCCAAAGTTTTCTATTCCACAGTTGTTTTGTTCTTCCAATTCGCCAAACTGAGTTTTCGCACATGCTTCACACGTTTCTATTTTTTTCAAATCATTTGTCTGTACGCAAAATCTTCCAGAAGCAGTCTCCCACTCGACATAATAAGTTCCACTTTCTTTCTCGTATGTACAGCGTGGTTTGCAAACTTCCTCCTCGGAAAGCTTCACAAAGGTAGGCTCACTGTAATGAACCAAATCAGTGGAATCAAATACCATCATGCAGCCTAGATGTGTGGAATCCGGTGCATTCTGATTGCGGCGCACGGCAAGCACATGAAACGTTTGATTCGCACCACGGCAAATCCACGGATCAATTAGTGTCTTTGTCACACCGACAAATTCATTTTCCTCAAAGGATGCCTTTGCAAATAAAATACCTGTATTGTTGCGAAGCGGCGTGAAGTGTTTGCCATCCTCGCTGAGTGCTAAATGCATCGCATGTTCCCAGTCACAATTGTATCCGACATGTCCCGGATAGTTAAAATCCGGATAGCATCCCTCTCCCTTTTTGGTGTATGCAAGTAAATATGCCATTTCATCCTCCCTCATTCAAAGTTTTTTGTATATCCGTTTTTAGTATCAGCGCCTTCCCCTTTTTTCTTATTCACAATCAGCCCTTAATTCCGGAAGAAACCTGTCCGGCAACGAAATACTTCTGTCCGAAGATATACAGAATCAGCATTGGCAGCATAGACACGGTTGCTGCGGTGAATGCCAGACTGTATTCTGATGTACGATCACCGATAAAAATAGCCAAACCATTTGACAGTGTACGCATTGTGGATGCATTTGCCACGATCAATGGCCAAAGCAGATCGTTCCAGCAGTTGTTAATGCCAAGAAGAAGCATTGTGATCATGGTCGGCTTTACGAGTGGAAGCATGATCTTCCAGAAAATTCCAAACTCGCCGAGACCATCAATACGCGCCGCATCCTCAAGTTCCTTCGGCAGCTCCTGGAAAGCTGCTCTGCACAGGAAAATCCAGTACGCAGATGCAATCTTTGGAATGATTAACCCCCAGTAGGTATTCAGCCACTTTAAATAGTACACTTCCAGATACAGCGGAACCATGATTACCTGAAACGGAATCATCATTGTCGCTAAAAATAGAAGGAATAATACATTCTTTCCTTTAAAGTTGAAACGCGCAAATGCATATCCGGCCAGTGCATTGATAAACATGGAAGGAATTGTACATCCCACTGCATAGATAACAGTATTTTTTGTCATTGACAGAAAATCAATTCGTGACAGAACAGCTTTCCAGTTTTCAATCAGGTGATTTGCCTGCGGAAAGAACTTTGGCGGATACTGCATGACTTCGGTGTCGCTCTTGAAGGAGCCAAGACACATCCAGACAAGTGGTGCTAACAGCAAAAATGCAAACACGCACAATACAACAAAGACCGGAAAATATTTAATGCCGTTTTTTATTCGTAACTCTAACGGCTTCTTATTCGTGATTAATTCCTGATTTTTCATCTTTTCTACCATGCCTTTCCAAGTTTAGTCATCCGATGTCTTGTTCATTACCGTATACATGATAACGGTAATGATCATGATAAAGCCAAACAGAACCTCACTCATCGCTGTCGCATATCCAGTCTTATCAAGTGAGTTGAATGCGGTATCGTAAATATAGACAACAAGCGTCGTAGTGGAACGGCTCGGACCTCCCTTTGTCAAGGTGTATACGATATCAAACATCTGGAGAGAGCCGATGATACGAGTCATAAGCAAAAACCAAAAGGATGGCATAATGCCCGGAAGGGTAACGTGGAAGAACTGACTAATCTTTCCGGCGCCGTCGATTGAGGAAGCCTCATACAAAGATTCCGGAATGTTCTGAATAGCAGCTACCAGAATGATCGTTGAGATACCGAACGTCTTCCAAATTGCAACAAATACAACGACAAAAATCGCGGAACTTGTATTGTTTAACAGATTGGTATCAGAAAAGCCAAGAAGCTTTAACCAGTAGGTAAAAATACCGATGTTGGAATGAAGAACCAGCTGCCAAGTAACACCTACTGTTACTGCGGACGCGATAACCGGAAGAAAATAGATGCTTCTGAAAATCTTGTTCTTACGTGTATTCTTTGCCAAAAGAGCAGACAGCACAACACCAATGACCATCTGAAGCGGAATCTCAACCGCCGTATACTTTAGTGTGATGCCAACACTCTGCCAGAAACGTCTGTCACTCACGATCTTTTTATAATTATCCAATCCGACAAACTTTGCAGCCGACAAATCAACGCCCATTTTCTGGGTACTGATATAAAAAGATGCAATCAATGGAATGATGCAGAATGCGATCAGCAAAACGGCTGCCGGTGCGATAAACAGATAGGCCGTCCTCTCACGTCTTTTTTCGATAGATATCGTTTTCTTTTTTCCAGTCGCGTTCATGATAATGCTCTCCCTTCTATGTTTGATGCAACGATTCTGGAGTCTTTCAAAACAGTACAACCATTCAAAGCCAAATCTCGATTTTTATAAAGCAGGAGGGATGCCAGATTATTCCGGCATCCCTCCATCCTTGATCACTCGATCTACCGGTCAATTCGATCAATCGTAATAATCAGAAATGTAGCTTTCCAAATCTGACTGGTAATCAGCGAAGAAGTCCTGAACATCGTCATAAGTTGGGTCAGTCGGTCCGTTGAATACCCAATCCTCTACATAGTCGCCCTGACAGCTTGCTGCATCACTGTAGAACAGTGTTCCCGGTGCGGTGAACATCTGAACCTGAGCAGTCTCACTCGGAGTCAGATCAACAAGAACATCAACTGCCTGATATTCGTCGCTATTAACAGTCGGCAGATATGCATTCAAATAGCACATGGAAACAGACCACTCGGTGTTCGGTGTCACATTGCTGTAATCAACATCCTGTGTTGTCTCACAAGCTTCCAGACCAGAACCTGTCATCCACCAGTTGATAAACTCCTCTGCTGCCTTTGCAGTCTCATCGGTAGCGGAGGTGGTGATCATGAAGCTGGACATATCGCCAAGTGCGTATTCCTTCTGATCTTCTCCAGTAACGGTCGGCAGGCTGGCAATACCATAATTTACACCAGCTGCATCCAGTGTTCCCTTTAACCATCCGCCGTTAGTCATCATACCAATCTGGCCTGCTGCCATCATGGAGTCGATGTCAATCTCCTGCGGGTTGTATCCATTATCATACAGATTCTTCATCCAGATCATTGCATCTGCAAATGCCTGATTATCAAGAAGGTTTGCCGTAAATCCATCTTCCTCATTTCCAGTGATCATGTAATCGGTTCCGAAACGCTGGATAACGGACTGATTCTGACCATTGTAGCAGTAGAACAAACCAGAACCATAAATCGGGTTGTCATCGGTAGACAGTGCGGTAATCTTCTCTGCTGCTTCTGTCCACTGATCAAATGTAGTCGGAACTTCTTCGATTCCTGCCTGCTCAAACAGATCCTTGTTGTAGTACATCATATAGGTACTGATCTGGAATGGGATTGCATACAGTGTATCATCGTTGTAGCACATATTCAGATATGCCGGGGAGAAATCCTCTTCCTTCAGATCGGTGTTGTCCCAAATGTCGTCCATGGAACGAAGATAGCTCTTATAGCGGGTAATCTCATTTGTACTTAACAGAACAAGGTCAGCTGCCTCACCTGTCGGAAGGCTGGTCTGAAGCATATCGGAGAACGATGTGGTACGTGTCATCTCAACATGAACGGTATCGCTTTCTTCGTTAAACTTGTTTACAAGGGCCTCCAGAGTGTCACCGTCGCCGCCGGTCCAGCTGTTCCAGAAAACGATATTTGTCTTCTCATTATCAGCTGCATTTGCAACGGTTGCAATTCCGGACGTCATAACCATACTCAGTGCAAGGGCAAAAGAAATCTGTTTTCTCATAGCAAAAAATCCTCCTTAAATAATCCTCTGACCTACAAAAGGGTAGAATTCTAGCGTTTGTGCATATTGTACATCTTTAAAATGTTCACGTGATCATTTATCTATATTCCCAATTATAATCTATTTTCACAATTTGTCAACCGTTTTTTAAGTTTTTTTATGAATTTTTACAGTTCATATTGGTCGTTTCACAAGCGCGGTTCGACGATTGTTTTGGAGCAAAAAAAGGAACACCACCTTTAAAGTGATGTTCCCTCTTCCAAATCGTATGGCACCTCGGTATCCCTCGGGATTTTCTTACCTTCAATTAGATCAATAACGGCATTTGCAACACTCGCCCCAATCAGTTCCACATGGTTATCCACTGCTGCGATTGCCTCCTCGTTCCAAAAACGATACATCAATCGGTCATATGTCATAAGACCATAATCGCGTGGACTCTTGAATCCATTTTTCTTTAAAAACTTCTGGAGTGGAAGTGCAAACATTTCGCCCGTACACAATAGCACCGGCTTCTCGCCTGTATTACTCTTTAAATACGCCAATGCCTGCTCATTCGTATCCTTCCCGTAGAAAACGCGATAATCACATCCCTGTCGTTCAGCCTCCTCTTTAAATCCAGAAGTGCGCTGATAATGCGGAATGTTGATCATTCCACCCTCTCCGTACAAAGGCGGCACAATAAACACCTGCTTGTTATAGCCATGCGCCTTTAAAAAACGAACAACATCCTTTGCCGATTTGTTTTCATTGACACCGACCGTATAGCTTCCCGGCAGCAACTGATAGCCAAGAATTACATATTTCATTTCCAGATTGTCAAGCCACCGCTTAAATTCCTCTCCTCGATTCACACAGTTTAAAATCAAACCATCGACACAATAGCCCTTCATCATCTCGATCAGACGCTTTTCTCCCTGCGGATCGCTGTCATGCGTACAAGTGCAAACCGTGTAGCCGCGCTCCCTCGCTTGATGGGTAATCGCATCGACAATCTCGGAAAAATACAGATTCTTTACATCCGAAACGATAATGCCGATCATATGACTCTTGCCATTTACAAGGCTTCGCGCAATCAAATTAGGGACATATCCCATCTCCTGCGCTTTCGCCAGAATCTTTTCCCGCGTCTCTGGCTTTACGTTTTCATTGCCGCTGAGGGCACGGTTTACGGTGATACGGGATACGCCGCAAGCCTCTGCGACGTCCTTTGCTGTTACTGCCATTTTCTACCAGTCCTTTTCCCTGAATTATTCTCTTTTCGTAAGCATTTTATCCTATTACTTGCAATCCTTGTCACAAGCCAAGCTTCTACAAGATACAAGTTTTTCACAATACAAGTTTTTTCACACAAGCAGCTTCTCAAGCTCCTCTGGTGTATCGACAATGCAAGTCGCACCATGCTCGATCAGAAACTCTCTGCCACGAAATCCCCAGTTTACAAAGATTCCGTCCATGCCAGCCTGCTTTGCAGTCTCGACATCAACATCGGAATCTCCGATATAGACAGACTCATCCGCCGTCTTTTTCAAGGTCTTTAATACCTCGAAAACACTGTCCGGACACGGTTTTCTACGGATGCCCTCGCGCTCACCAACTACAAAGTCAAATGCACTAGGGAAATACTGGCTGCACAGTTCCTGTACGGCAAAGTCAGCCTTATTTGAGACAACTGCCGTCTGAATACCGCACTTACGCAAGTCCTCTAACAGCTTTGGAATCCCATCATACGGCTTTGTGTGATCTGCGCAGTGAATACCATAATGCTCCTTAAAGCTCTCTAACGTCTTTGCTGTGGCTTCCTTTGATGCTCTCTGCGGCACAGCGCGCTCAATCAGCTTTCCGATGCCGTTTCCAACAAAGCAGCGCACCTCATCAAGTGTACGTTCCGGATATCCATTTGCCGCAAGCGCCGCATTGGTGCTCTCCTTCAAATCTTCCAACGTATCAAGAATTGTTCCGTCTAAGTCAAATATGGCAAGTTTGTAACTCATTTTCTTTTCCCTTCCGTAAGATTATCACCCGCGCTTCTTCCTCCACAGCCCGGTGCGATACACCAGATACAGCACCACCGCGGACAGCGCATTGCTGACAACAACACTATACCAGATGCTGCGTACCCCCATGTGGAGCCAATGCTCGCACACAAAAAGCGTCACAAAACGGAACACCCACAGCCTCGTCGCATCAACCGCCATTGTAACCTCGGTGTGACCACTTCCCTGAAACAGTCCGCTCGTGGAGTTATACACACCATTTGTAAAGCACCACAGCGCCATAATGCTAAGAAAATCCGCCGCCATTGCAACGACCTGCTCATCGTTCGAGAACAGCCCAACAATCGCCTCCGACAAAAACGGGCGCGATAAAATGACACCGCCGATAAACAGGAAAATAACGCTCGCCCGCCTTGCGATGCGATACCCCTTCTCCGCGCGGTCAATCTGGTTCGCACCGATATTCTGGCCCACAATCGTGGCCACCGCGGATCCAATACCATTTGACGGCAGCGTAATCAATCCGTTTACCTTGTTGCCGATGCCGTATGCCGCCATCGCCTGCGTACCATACACATACACATTTCGGCTCATAAGGAGAAATCCAAGCTGCATCGTACTTCCGCCGATCGCAGTCGGCAGTCCAACCAAGAGAATACTCTTTAACTTGCTCTTTTCAAAACGAAAGTCCTTTAACCGAATGCGCACGCCTGTCGTGTCACGCCGCAAAAGAAACAATGCGATCACCGCCGGAACCGCCTTCGCTGCGACTGTTGCCAGTGCTGCTCCTGCCGCGCCCCAGTGAATGACCACCATCAAAAGTGGATCAAGCACGACATTGAGCAAAATACCCGTCAGATTTAGAAACATCGGCGATACGGTATCACCCTGCGCCTGCCGGATTGCCGCAAAGATATTGACCATATACAAAAACGGCATATCAAGAATAACCAGACGAAGATACACATTCGCCACCTTAGCGGTAGGCTCATCTGCTCCCAGCCAGTTTACCACAGTTGGAGTAAAAAGTGCAATCGCTCCGGCACAAATGATTGAAAATATCATTGCACAGACAAAAATCTGGCTCGCCATCGACGATGCCTCATCCTTCTTTGCGGCTCCGATCAGTTGTGCAATCAGCACGGCACCCGCCACGGTGAGTCCCGAGCCAAAGTTTACAACAATCTGCTGTAACGGTGACACCAGATTGATTGCAGCGAGCTCATTTGTGCCGAGTTGACCGAGCCAATACGTGTCCGTTAGGTTGTACATGGTCTGCAAAAAACTATTGATCACGACAGGGACCGCTAGCGCGAGAATCGCTTTTCCCATGCTGCCCTGCAAAATCAGCTGAATATTCTTTTCTGTCACTCTTGCCTTTGCCATATGAAATGCCCTTCCGTATGTTATATTATCTATAGATTTCCTATCAATCTATCAACGTAGCTATTATAGCAACTTTGCTCGATAACCAAAACAATTCCGAATACAAAAAGCGCTGCCGCCCAAATACGACAGCGCATATACGCATATGATTGATTAACCCTTTACGGCACCTACGTTAACACCCTTTACAAAGTATTTCTGCAGGAACGGATACAGGATCATGAATGGCAGAATCGCGATAATGATTGCTGCACTCTTTACTGTATTCTCGGTTGCACCACCGTTTGCCTGAGGAAGGTCACTACCCATCATGATACTTCTTAACTTCATCTGGAAGTTGTAGAGAGTAGAATCCGTGATGTACAGCTTGTAGTTGGTGTAATCATTCCAGTAGGAAACTGCAAACATCAGACCGATGGAAGCAAGCGCTGCCTTGGACAGCGGAAGTACGACCTTGATGAAGGTTGCCATTGGTGTACATCCATCGAGTGTTGCTGCCTCGAACAAACTCTGCGGAATACCCTCGAAGAAGTTACGCATCAAAACGAGGTTGTAGATGTTGATTGCCGGAAGCAATACGACACCGACCAGGTTATTGGTCAGTCCTAAGTTCTTCATAACCAAGTAGGTCGGGATCATACCACCGCTGAAGATCATGGTGAACAGCAGGAAGTTTGCGAAGAAGGTTCTTCCTGGCATATCCCACTGAATCAGCACGTAAGCACCCAATGTAGAAAGAGCCAGACCAAGGAAGGTACCAACCAGTGTGGTTCCAACGGAAATCAGAAGTGGACGATACAGAGTCGGGTTTGACAGTACACTCGCGTATCCAGCCAGACCGAACGTCTTTGGCCACAATCTCATACCATAAGCAGAACTTAAGTCGAAGGAATCGACTAATACCTTATAAATCGGGAGCAGCATGATAATGGAGATCAGAATAAAAAGGATTCCATTAATCACATTAAAAAGTTTAATCTTTGGACGATCTTTCATTTGTTCTCCACCTCCTTAAACAATACCACGTCCGTTACGAACCTTCTTACTGATATAGTTACAAATCAGCACGAGTACGCAACCAACAAGGGACTTAAACAAACCAATCGCTGTGGTATAACCGTAGTTCGGGATACCGCCGCTGTTGAAGGTCTGGTTGTAAACATAGGTCTGAATAACCTCGGCCTTTTCCATAACCGCATCATTCTGTAATACGAATACGGACTCGAACAGGTTCAGAACCTTTGCCAGATTCAAGATGATAACGGTGATGATGGTGTTTGCCAGTGCTGGCATCGTGATGTACCACATCTTCTTCCAACGTCCTGCACCATCGATTCCAGCAGCCTCATATACTTCCTGGCTGATACCAACCAGTGTTGCCATGATGATGATGGTCTGCCAACCAGTATCCTTCCATACGTTGATTACAAAGAACGCTGGTGTCCACCACTTTAAGCTACCAAGGAAGTAAATCTCATTTCCTTTTTCAATCACACCGATGGAAACAAGGAAGGAGTTTACAAGACCCTGGCTGGATGGGGAAAGAATCAAGCCGAAAACGGATGCAGTAACAACCCATGATAAAAAGTGCGGCAGATAAATGATAGTCTGTGCAACCTTCTTAAAATGAACGTTTACAATCTCGTTTAATAACAGGGAAATAATTACTGCTGCGAATGTGTTCAAAAGCAGCTTAGAAATACTTAAGAACATTGTATTCTTAAATGCACGCCAGAACATTGGCTTTGAAAACAGTGTCTTGAAGTTTTTCAATCCGACCCATACCGGATCTTTGATCGCCTTGTACTCGGTAAAGGAATACATAATACCGAACATTGGCAGATAGTAGAATACCACTACAAAAATAAATACTGGAAGGAACATCAAATAGAACCATCTGTACTTATAGATCTGCTCTTTAAGTGGCTTCTTGTGCGATACAACAGTCCCGTCTGGGAGCGTTATTGTGTTCTTTTTTGCCATCGCATTCTCCTTTTTCTATATAGTATTGCAATTTGTCTCCTGCAAATAAAATACAGGTGACGAAAATGATGATCGAATATCACAAAATTGTGCGTTTCTTTCATCTATCTGAGCAACGGAAAAGCCGCGGAGAGCCAAATTTATCTATATGCCTCTCTGCAGCCATCCGTCTGTCATACAAATCAATTGTCCTGCATCTTCCTGTATAATCCTGTCAAATGCAGGTCAGGTTTTGGACCGATTAGTTGTTCAGAGAATCAACAATCTTCTGAGACCAGTTGTTTCCGCCCTGCTCATCAAAGTATTTCATGCCATCCTCAACGCTCATGCCCTGAGTAACAACCTTAGCGATTACCTCATTCTTAAGTGTAGTCAGGTCACCATTGTACTCAGCCATCTCATCAGTAGAAATAATTAACTGAGCCATCTTGCTGTGCTCCTGGAAGGTCTCAGCAGAAACTCTTGCCTCTTCTGCTACTGCCTCTGCTCTTGGATCGTTCTCCAGTGGAGTGATTGCAAGCATCGGATCGATGTGGTTCTTTGTATAAACAGTTCCCTCTTTCTCCATGTTCTCTAACATATGGAACTGGCCTTCCTCATAAGTAACACCGCAAACTTCCTCTGCTGCTGTGGACCAGTGAGTACCCTCAACACCGTATGTCCATAAGAACTGCATATCGCCGCCATCCAGCATGGTCTCGATGAAATACTTGAATACGCCTTCCGGATTGTCACAAGCCTCGGTGATACACCAAGCCGGAGCAACACGCTCGGTATAAGCGCCAAGCTCCTCGATCGGAGGAATTGCTACGAGCTCGCTGTCGATTCCGTTTGCCTCAAGGTTTGTCTTTAAGTTGGTTGCCCATGTTCCTGCCCAGTATGTGAATACACCGAACTTATCCTCGTAGAACTTAGTACGAACATCAGATGTAGCGTTGGTCAGGGACTCCTTGTCGATGTAACCAGCCTCATATGCGGACTTTAATCTCTCCAGAGCGTCCTTCATGGAATCCTCTGTGAAACCATCTACCCACACGCCGTCATCGTTCTTGTAGAAGCTCGGATAAGCATCCTGATAGAACTCTGGCAGATAGTTGGTGTACGGAGCCTCAGTTCCGATCAGACCTGCAGAAGATACACCGTATGTATCGCCATCAACACCGTTTCCATCCGGATCGCCAGTGGTGAATGCCTCCAGCATTGCCAGGTACTCTTCATAGTTGGTCGGAACGTCTAATCCACAGTTATCCAGCCAAGCCTTCTTTACATAAGTGATACAACCATTTCCTCTTGCAGGAGAAATTCCATACAGAGAACCGTCGATCTTTAAACCATCGATAACGCTCTGATCGGTAACGCGATCCTTCAGCTCGGAGTTGTCATATGCCTCTGTCATATCCCACAGAACGCCCTCAGATGCGTAGCTAGCGTAGTAGGTAGATCCTAACAGAACAACATCCGGCCAATCGCCACCTGCGATTGTCTGACCTAAAACATCATAGTACTGAGAATGGTCTGGCTGAATGATCTCAAGCTCAATACCGGTAAGCTCTTCCCATCTAGCCTTAAACTCTGCCTGTCCGTTCTCCTGTGTAAAAACGGTACCATCAACCATCATTGTGATCTTCTCTGGCTTCTCTACCTCATCTGCCATTGCAACAGCAGGTGCCATGCCCATAGAAGTCAATACCATAGCAGCACTTGATGCCAGTGCCATCAGTTTTCTCTTCTCCATTTAGAAATCCTCCTTAATTGTGTCTCTGTTGTATGTAACAACGTTCTTAGGTGTATTTTACTACTCAAACGATAAAATTACAAGCTTTTTTTGAATTTTTACTAATAAACCATTTTTTCTCAAATGGGTTTCCGTCATTTTTGAAAAATTTCTTTGAAATTTTTACGCCCGTGGATTGACACTTTTTTATCAATCCCTTATACTGAATGAAAAAAACGGAGGAATTTTGTCTTTTATGAATACAATTCTAGCACCTACTTTTCCCGAGGCAAAGGGTCTGTCTGCCTCCTGTATTCTGGATACATTGAAAGAAATTGATCAAAAAGGCATTTTTATGCACAGTTTCCTGCTATGGAAGGATGAAAACCTCGTCGCAGAAGGGTACTATGCCCCTGTAAAACGCGATGATCTTCACCGAATGTTCTCAGTTACAAAGAGCTTTGTGAGCATCGCAATCGGACTCTTACAGGAGGAAGGTTGCCTCTCTCTTGATGACTCGATCGTAACATTTTTCCCGGAGTATGTGCCAGATGCTGTAAACGTGCATCCGTGGCTTGCGGCAACCACCATCCGCGATATGCTCTCCATGCGCTCCTGCCATGCCACAACCACGTACGATAAATTCAGCTCAAAAACCGACTGGGTCGAGAGCTTTTTTACGGTTCCGCCGACTCACAAGCCAGGTACCGTCTTCCACTACGACACCTCTGCCACCCATACGCTGTGCGCACTTGTAGAAAAGCTGTCTGGCATGACGATGCTTGACTACCTGCGAAAAAAAGTGCTTGATGAAATTGGCTTTTCAAAAGAAGCCTACTGCTTAAAGGATGGCTTTGGTGTGAGCATGGGCGGCTCCGGGCTGATGGCAACCTCACGCGATCTGATGCTGTTTGCGCTTCTTATTTTAAAGCAGGGCAAGTTAAACGGAAAACAGTATATCCCAGCCGATTATATTAAGGAAGCGACTTCATTCCAGACTGCTACCTGTGTCACAGGCCCTGTTCCGTCCGAAAGCCAGGGCTACGGATTCCAGTTTTGGATTGGCGAGCACGATTCCATTGTCTGCTACGGCATGGGCGGACAGCTCGCGATTCTCCTGCCGAAATACAACGCAGCTATCGTAACAACTGCCGACACGCAAGGCTACCAGAGTGGAAATCAGGTTATCTACGATGCCATTTTCCGCCATATCCTGCCAGAATTGGAAAAGGGGCAGGAACCGTGGATGCCAGAGGAGATTGAGCGGTGTGCATTCGAACAGTTTATGCATGGTCTTGCGATGCGACCATTACAGCAGCAGAGGGGATTTGCTTGCAAATCTTTGAACAACAAATTTGAAAATGTCAATGACATAAATCCAAGTTTTTTAACGAGTTTTCGGCCATTTATGTCAAGTTCACAAGAGATCGAAAATGTCAATGACATAAACAGGACTTTTTTCATGGATTTTCAGCGAATTATGTCAAGTTTTAAAAGGACATATGTCATTGATAAAAATGGTGTAGGCAATGCTGGAGACAATAATAAGATCAATGGGACTACTGCATGGGAGGAAGTTTCATTTGAGATGAAGCAGAAGCCACTTGGGACGGGGAAAGTGGCCCTGAAGGGCCGCATTTCCCCGTCCCCGATGGCTTCCCCTGCCGAGACGATTGTTATTGAATTTGGTATCGGTGCGCTAAAGGAAGGCACCCTCACCATGACAACTCACATGGGAAATCGTGCCGATGAACCCGTAGCAGTTTCGATGCGCTACGCGGCAAGTGCAGCATGGCTGAGTGAAAATACGCTGTATATTCGTGTTCACTTGCTTGACACCTGCGTTGGCTCTATCCATATTCAGGCGGTATTCGGAGAATCCGATGTGACCATTTTCTTCCGTAAACAGGAAGAGACACTGTTTGGGGAGTTTTCGGGGCATTTTTATGGAACAAAACAGTAATATCTATTTTTAACCAAAATTTAATCGAATATAGTCCATTTACAACGATGAGTCCTCATGCTGCAACGAAGTCAGAAAAAACGAAAAGGGAGGGTACCGCCCATGAAACCTTCATCAACCGCTGCCGACATGACAAAAGGCAGCCCGGTCAGACTGATTCTGACCTTCTCGATCTGCGATTATGATTCCGATCATGTTCGTTTTTGGAAAAAATATCGCCGGTCTCTTTGTGAAAGAAACCGACGTTATTGAGCTTGGCGCATCTGCGCTTCGAATTACAAGCGTATGTTATTTCTTCCTTGGCATGATCTACATTCCAAGAGGCATTTTAAACGGATGTGGCGATGCCGCATTCTCGATGATCAATGGACTGGCCGAGGTGGTTTGCCGACTGCTCTTCTCCTCTGTCCTGACGAAAATCCCAACGATCGGCTATTGGGGCATCTGGATTACAACTGGACTGACCTGGCTGTGCGTATCAATCGTGTGTCTGCTGCGCTACGCGTCCGGCAAGTGGAAGCAGAAGGCAATTCGCTCGGAGTCATAATTCAGACTTGGGCGAGCCCCGAGGTGAATGTGCTTTACTGAGACAATCGTCTGCTATGCAGCCGGGGACGTTGTAGCGGGCCCGTTGTCAAAATACACTTACGTTGAAAACATGTAGTGGGGACCCGCGGAGTTTTTGCGTTCATAGTTCACGCGTCCAGGTAGATTCATGCAAATCCCATGCTTGCATGAGGATTTCATGAAGCAACTGGACGAAGTGGACGCCCGTTTATGAGCAAAACAAAGCTGCGTAGCAGCGACGCACGGTACGGGCGGTTTTGCGAAGGGCGTCCCGTGAACATAAAAAAGTCACTTCACCGAGTGGGCGTTTCGTAAATCTCCCGGGCAACATGACATGCCGCAATGTGAACACTGTATCCGCCCCCCGAAAGTGTTTGCATCTGCGGCATTTCTGTTTTGCAGCGCTCGGTGCAGTACTCGCATCTGGTATGGAACGGACATCCGCTCGGCGGATCAGACGGACTTGGAATCTCACCCGGAAGCACCTTTGCATTTGCGTCAAACAGTGCCTTTGTATACGGATGCGCCGGATGTGCTAAAATCTCCTCCGTTGTACCTAGCTCGACAAGATGACCCAAATACATAACACCAATGCGGTCAGACAGATAGGATACCACGCCCAGATCGTGCGAGATAAAAAGAGACGTCAGCTGATATTTTTCCTGCAGCTCGCGCATTAAATTCAAGATCTGCGCCTGCACGGAGACGTCAAGCGCAGAAACAGGTTCATCCGCCACGATAAAAGACGGATTCATCAAAAAGGCAAGTGCAATGCTGACACGCTGGCGTTGTCCGCCGGAGAGTTCCTTCGGATAGCGATTGGCATACTCGACGTCTAGCCCGACTTCTTTTAGCATGGCTTCCACCTTGGCTTTTCGCTCTTCCTTTTTCATGCCTTTCTGGTGAATTTTAAGTGGTTCTTCTAACAGCCAACCGATCTTTTTTCGCGGGTTAAGTGAGGAATACGGGTCCTGAAAGATCATCTGAATCTCTTTTCGAAGCGGATGAAACTGTCTCTCACTCATCGAAGCGGTGTCTTGGCCTCGAAATAAAATTGATCCAGAATCCGGCTTCAACAGATGGACAAGCATGTTTCCGGCCGTTGATTTTCCGCAGCCGGACTCACCGACAAGGCCAAGTGTCTCACCCTCGTAAATCGTAAGATTTAAACCGGAGACAGCAAACACATTTCCTCTTTTGCCGTCATGATATGTTTTTGTGACATCTTTTAATTCAATTAACGGTGTTTTCGCTTTTATTTGCTCAGTCATGTGTTGCCTCCTTTCTGATCAAAATCCATATTCCAACAAGCCACAGCACGTCCATTCTTTTCGACAAGCGGCGGCACCTCTTCCTTGCAGCGCGCAGTACAATACTCGCATCGCCCTGCAAAGCCGCATCCGGTATTGCTTCTGGCATACAGTCCAGGCACGCTGCCCAAAATGGCCTTTAACGGCTTGCCGCGCTTTGTAAGATCAGGAATTGCTTCGACGAGTCCTTTCGTGTATGGATGAAGCGGATGTGCTAAAATCTCATCGACTGGGCCACTCTCCACGATACGGCCCGCATACATAATGTAGACGCGGCTGCACAGACGGCTGACTACACCAAGGTCGTGCGAAATCAGAAGAATTGCCGTGTTTGTCTTTTGATTCATCTGGCGCATCAGCTCCATGATCTGCGCCTGAATCGTAACATCAAGCGCCGTTGTCGGCTCATCGGCAATCAGCAATGCAGGGTTATTGATAAATGCCATTGCGATCATGACACGCTGACGCTGTCCACCGGAGAGCTGATGTGGATAGCACTCATACAAATAGTCGACATCAGGAAGGCCAACACTTCTTAATTGCTCTAAGACAAGACGCTTTGCCTCTTTTTTCTTGATCTCTTTCTGGTGTTCCAATAAGCACTCGCGCACCTGCTTTCCTACTTTGATCAGTGGATTTAATGCCGTCATCGGCTCCTGAAAAATCATGGAGATACGGCTTCCGCGAATGGCCATCCACTCTTTCTGCGTCAATTTATTTAAATCAACCGAGTCGTTTTCGCCGTCCAGATACATGTGACCATCAAGGCGTGTGCCCTTCGGCTGAAGGCCCATCATGGAAAGCGCCGTGATGGATTTTCCGCAGCCAGACTCACCGATGAGCGCCACCATCTCACCCGGATTGATGTGCATATTCAAATCCGTCACCGCCGGGTACCACTTTTTTTCATGTTCAAATTCCATTGAAAAATGCTCTGCATGAAATTCATTCAGACTCACAGCTCGGTCACCTCCTGTATTCCATCACCGATCAGGTTAAAGCTCATGACAAGCAATGTAATCACAATCGCTGGCATGGCAATGTTCCATGGGGCCATAAGAAGCGTCTGCTGGGCATCGGAAAGCATCAATCCAAGGCTTGGCTTTGGCGGTGCTACACCGAGTCCCAGATAGCTTAATCCCGCCTCGGACATGACAGCAGATGCAAAAGTCAGCGACGCTGTTGCCGTCAACTCAGAAAACAAATTCGGTAAGATGTGCAAAAACATGATGCGCGGCGCGGATGCTCCTCTGACACGCTCTGCCTTTACAAAATCCGCCTCGCGAAGCTTCAAAAATCCGCTTCGTGACATGCGCACAAAACGCGGAATGGACATAATAGACAATGCTAAGATCGTATTGTTTAAACCGCGGCCAAACACGCACATTAACATGAGCGCAAGCAAAATGCCCGGAAATGCCATCTGCGCATCCACAACTTTCATGATCACTTCATCGACATAGCCACCAAAATAGCCGGAACAGGCACCGAGAAGTGTTCCGACCACACCGCCTGCCACGACAACAACCACACCGATGCCAAAGGATACCTGTATGCCCTTCATGATACGACTTAGTACATCACGACCAAATTGATCGGTTCCCATCGGATGTGCTAAGCTTGGCAGCGACAGCTTCGGTGCAAGATACATTTCCTCAGGGTCATATGGCAGCCAGAAGAAGCTGACAAGCAGCATCAAAAGCATGATCAGTGCTAAAATTGCCCCGGTGAGAAAGCTTTTGTTTTTTAAATATCGTTTCATATATTCAGTCCTTTATCTTTACTTCAAGCGAATCCTCGGGTCGACCAGCGAATAGATCAGATCGACTGCAAAGTTGCACACAACAACAATCAATGCCAGATAAAACGTCAGCCCCTGTAATAGTGGCAGGTCACGGCTGGAAATGGAAACGGAAATCAGTCGTCCGATTCCTGGCATGGAAAAGACGTTCTCGACGATGATACTACCGCCTAAGATATCGGCTGCGGTCATTCCAAAGATCGTGATAACCGGAATCAGCGAATTTCGCACGACATGGCGATACAGTACCTTATTTTTTCCTAATCCTTTGCTATACGCGGTACGCACGTAATCCTGCTTTCTCTGACCGTTTACAGACACTTTGACATAGCGGATCACGACGGCACTTGTTCCGAGTGCTAAGGAAAAGGATGGCAAAATCAAGCTTTGCAGCCAGCCAGCCGGACTTTCCGAAAAGGACACAAAGCCGATGGACGGAAGCCACCGCAGTCCTACCGTAAAAATACTAATCAAAAAGATTGCCATACAAAAAGACGGCACAGAAATGCTGACCTGTGACAGCATCGACAATGGTAGGCTATACCATTTGTCTGAGTGATCGGCCAGCCAGATGCCAACCGGAACGCCAATGATCAGTGTCAAAATAAGTGTGACAAGCGCAAGGCTGCCCGTAACCTCAAGTGCATCGGATAACAGCTGCGCCACCGGCTGCTGATAGCGATAAGAAATGCCTAAATCACCGCGAAACAGACCGCCAATCCAGTTCAAGTAGCGAATAATCGCAGGCTTGTCTAAGCCCATGCTCTTATTTAATGCCTCGATCTGAAGTGGGTCGGCATCTACACCCAGAATGATGTATGCCGGATTTCCCGGAAGAATCTGAAACACACTGAATGTAATAAAAGACACCAACAGCAGCGTCACCACAAGGCCCGCTGCTTTCCGTACATAATAATTCATTCTTCGTAAGACCCAAACAGCCCGCCGGAAAAACTCCGCCGGGCTGCCTTTCTTTGTTCTAATTGTTGTAACGACTTCAAGCCTCAGCGAGATTTTGCAGGTTTTTAAATAATCATTACAAATTCTTTTTCTTCTTATTACTCTTCTTATTCTTCGTAATAAAGCTTACTCAGATCAATAAAGCTTACCGGATAGAAGGTGTAGCCCTTTAAATCGCTTCTTGTTACAGCAATTGCATTCGGATCACAAATCCATACAGCGGCAGCGTCCTCGGTCAGCACCTTCTGGCACTCCTTGAACAGTGTGACACGCTCCTCATCGGAAACGGTCTTTGCTTCCTCGATCAGCTTATCGTAATCCGGGTTGCTGTACTTCATGAAGTTCTTTCCATAGTCGCTCACATAGCGTCCTAAGATATCGTTCGGATCAAGCTTTCCTGTCAGACCAACGATGGTCGTCTCATACTCAGCATTGGTGTAAACCTGCTCCAGCCACTGACCCCACTCGACTGGCTCGATGGTTGCGTTGACATTGATTTCCTTTAACTGCTGTGCGATTACCTGTGCGGTATCGACATGCTTCTGATAGTTGGATGGAACGGTGATGGTGATATCAAAGCCATCCTCGTAGCCTGCCTCTGCCATCAGTTCCTTTGCCTTGTCTACATCGTAGGTGTACACATCGGACAGCTCATCATTGTAGAAATAGGACATTACCGGGCTGAAGTTGCTATACAGCTCTGTTGCATATCCCGCGAACACACCGTCAATGATCTGATCCTTGTTGATTGCGTACTCGAATGCTTGACGCACGCGCACATCATCAAATGGCTCTACGGAATTGTTCAATGCAAACAGCTGCACCATATTCTGCGGGGAGCTGTTAATGGTGAAGTCACCGCTTAAGTAATCGGCACTGTCAGCGTATACGATACCTGCATCAAGCTGTCCAGACTGAAGTGCGGTCAGCACAGCGCTGTCATCGCCCATGATGTAAATCTGTGCCTCATCGATCTTCGGCATTCTGGACTCATCGTAATAATTTTCGTTCTTCTCCAGAACAACCATCTGTCCCGGAACATATTTTTCAAATACAAATGGGCCGGTTCCAACTGGTGCGCTGGACTGGTCCTCGTAGCCCTTTGGAAGCACGGCAACTCTGGTGTATTGTAAAAATGCAGCATCTGCTTCGCCAAGTGTCAGTTCTACGGTATAATCATCAATTGCGTTAATTGCAGTTACATTGGTAAATTTGGAAGAAAGTGGCTCCTCTCCGCCAAGACCGGAAAGTGCCTCGTAGGTATATACAACGTCCTCTGCGGAAAATGCCTTTCCGTTGTGGAAGGTTACGTCATCTCTTAAATGGAAGGTATAGGTCAGACCGTCGTCGGAAATATCCCAGCTCTCAGCCAGTCCCGGAATCAGTGCGCCAGTCTCATCAAACAAAACCAATCCCTCAAATACATTGTGAAATACAGCTTCTGTATCACTCGCTGCGGAAAGCCACGGATCTAAGTTATCTGGCTCGGACTCCATGTTGATACGAACAATCGTCTTGTCTGTCTCATCTGCTGATACGCCAAACGGCATTGCGGTCACTGCCATCATTGCGGTCAGTGCTAATGCTGCTGTCTTACCTGTCTTTTTCATTTTTCATTTTCCTCTCTGCGCCGCCTATACAAGAGTCTGCCCTGGCGGCGCTGCAAACTCTGGTCAGCGGCACTTCGCTCGCTGCCACAATTTCATTGTAGTGGATTTTTTTTCGTTTGTACAGGGGCTTTTCCTATTTTTCTGTTCTAAAAGAGATACAAAGAGATACAAAAATAAACTTTTGATTTGGTTTTGATTTTAAATTTGATTCTATCAAATTTGGCAGAGTACCACGTCCATAGGAGCTGTGCACCGCATGGGCGTGGAGACTTCACTTGATTTCCCTTTTACCTTGTAGTATAATAGGTTTGTCTGTCGGGACGAAAGACAGATTTTACCGCTTATTTTAATTTTTGAGGTGACATATGATTGTATCTACCAGAGGGCGTTACGCCCTGCGCGTTATGATTGATATTGCAGAACATCCGAATGAACAATACATTCCATTAAAGTCCATTGCCGCTAGACAGGGCATTTCCGAGAAGTATCTGGAGAGCATTTTGAAGATTCTTGTGCAGGAGCACCTGCTTGAGGGAATGCGCGGAAAGGGCGGCGGCTACCGCCTGACGATGGCTCCGGAGGAGTACACGATCGGACGCATTCTGCGTTTGACGGAGACGAGCCTTGAGCCTGTCAGCTGTATTGAGGATGGTATGACGTCCTGCCCGAAGGCTTCGGAGTGCCGCACCATTGGGATGTGGATGAAGCTTGGGGAACTTGTGAACAATTATCTTGATAGCATTACATTAGCAGACCTGCTTGCCCAGTGATGGGCAGGCAGGCCTTTTTAAGGAACTATTTACATCTTTTTTAATTTAATCTGACCAATACGAAGGCGTGAGCTTAAGCTGTGGATGGTAATCTCATGCTGCCCCTTTGGCAAATCGCACTCCCAGACAGGTGCCCACTTCCATACATGCTCGGAAGCATATTTCCAGAGCGGACGTCCACCATACAGTTCTTTTTCCGGTACGATGGCTCCATCAATTCCAACAGTGTAATGAGAACTGTCGGTACCCCACTGCCAAGTATGTACCCAGATGCAGTAGTGTCCACCCTCTGCCTGTACGGTAAAGCGAAGGCTTGGCGCATCTGATGCGTCCCAGGATAAACCTTCCTGCTCGATGTACATTGCAAGGCCGGTCTCGCCATAGGACGGGCTGTCGCAGTAGTTCCACGCGATGCCGTCTGCGCTGTCATGCGCGGATGCAAATGCGGTTTGTGCGAGTGCAGATGCTGCGTCGATGGCGATAACACTGTCTGCCTCTGCTACCGGGCTTGCTGCCTTTGCTAAGATCTGCTGTGGAGTGATGATCGCAGGACTAGCTTCTGGGCGAATGATGATATCGTCATCTGCCAGTGTATCTTTTGCTGCTGCGGATGGCAGATAGAGGATAGGGCGTGGCTCTGGTGTTACATCGCCGTACCAGTGTGCGCAGTATGCATCCAGATTGATCTCGGTTGGAAGCATCTCGTATGCCGAACTTGTCGGATTCATGCCAAGGTTACTTCTTGCAGTTCTTCCATCAACGAGTTTTGCCAAAGCCTCAAGTGATGCTGCCAGTTGCTTTCCTGCGATCGTTTTTTCATCGTAGAGAACAACACGTGTGAAAGATACATACGGATCGATTGCCGTAAAGGTGAGCTTGTGAAGTCCTGCAGTAAGATTCGGAATGCGTCCACTAAGCTTATCCACATTATTTAAGATGTTGTGCTTCCAATCGGCACGATGCTCATCGGTTGACTTTGACTCAAGCACGATCATTTCACCGTTATCCACCGAAATTCCGACGCGAAGATGACCAACAGAATTTAAAGTTGGGAAGCGATGCAGCTCTACTACAAAATCGCCATTCTGTGTCAGATAGAATGGGCAGGACCACTGTGCACCCGCAGTCTTTGCTTCTAATAAACTTCCCTGTGAACGACCAAGATGAGGAATAATCTTCCAGCCTGTTTCATCAAGAGCGGATACGGCAGTTCCATTTTCGGCTTCGATAACGCATCGACCGCTGTCCTCGATTGCTATGTGGGCAGTCTCAGCCTGAGTCAGCTTTGCATCTTCTGCTGCCTTTTGCACACGAGCTTTTACGGCGTCGGTCTCATCGGTTACTGGAATTACCGCAACCTTTTGTGTACCATTAAATACGGTGATTGTGCCGTGGCGAACCAACGATGACTGTGCAGAGGATACGCCAGCTAAGTCCGCTTCTGTCGTCTGCGTTACTTCTGCCTGTGGTATTACGCTGAAAACAAAGCGAGTTTCTTTTGTAAGTGTTCCTTCTATTGGAAGTTTTTCGGCAATTTCAAGCCACTCTGGCTTTTCGATCTTATACGGCAGTGCGCCGTCTCCTGCATTTGCAAGTTCAATCCACTTAGCGTTACCGTGGATGCTATCGGTAAAGGTCAGCTCACTTTGATTGTTCCAGCAGGTGACAATCATCTGGTCGGTGGCTGTATTTAATGGCACACGGCATGCTGGGTACATTGCGGTACGCGGCGGTGGGAAATCCTCTGGTGTTAAAATGCCATTCCATTTTCCATTGCTCATCACGTGATTATAATAATATAGAAGCTTTCTGCGAGCCAAGTCGAACGCATGGCTCTTATCGGTATAACGCTTTGCGTCGCTATTTTTTCCCTGTCTCATGCAAAGTCGGCTGCGGTCGGCATAATAATACATACCATTTGTAAAGTAAGCAGCCTGTACCTTCATCAGCACGAGCTGATAGAAAGCATCTTTCTCGGCAGCTGGCAAGGTCTCATAGATCGCCTCGATCTCGCTGCAAAGATGCTCATACTGATGCATACGCTCTGCTGCCTCATCGCCAAATGCGGTCTGTGAGAAACAGTCATCGTCCATATGCTCAAGCTTTCTGGCATTGGTGAGCTGATCAAATTCAAGAAGAAGAGGGGCTAATTTTGCACCCGGCTGACCAGAAAACATGCGATCAAGCCATCTTGTCAGGAAAATGGTCTCATCGAAGGTTTCAAGATCACGGTGAGCATCCCCGTCTGCCTCCCATGCAAGCTTTGCGTAGAAGGAAAGCTGCTGCTCGAGTGGCTTGATTGCGCCAAAGTTTGTGACCCATACCTTCTGAATGCCCTCTTTGTATGCCTTTAACAGCTCGTTTCTGGTGTGCGCCATCGGGATGGAACAGATAAACAAATACGATGCTCCCGGCGGTGCCCAGTAGGAGTTATGGTAATAGATGCCGTTTCCGCTCTTTCTTGCCTTTTCCTTTTCGCCCGGATAACGGCGCACATAGCCATAGTTATCATTTGTCCAGATCAGTGTCAGATCTTCTGGTACCTTTAAGCCGTTGTCGTACAGCTCAAGCACTTCCTTATATGGCACGAAGGTCTTCATCGTCTCTTTGTCCAATGTCTCGGAAAGAATCTCTTCCTGCGCTGCCATAACAGACTCAAGCAGCTCGATTTTGGCCTTTAAGAGTTCCCCGCCAGTCAGTCCTGCAAGTGATTTTGTCTCAAAACCAGAGTCATGAATGCCTCTCATGCCAACGGTATAGCTGACTTCAAAATCACGGTTCTGCTCGACGCTCTCGCGCCAATATTCTTTCAGGATTTCACGGTTTCTGCCCGGAATGGAGAAATCATATTCGACGTCAGTGTAGCCCTTCTTTGCCAACCACGGTCTCCACTCGCGGTTGTTGCTTCGCATCAGCATATCACAATGGGAGGTTCCGACAACGATACCCATGCGGTCTGCAAGTGCGCCGTTTTCCTGCTTTAAGTTAAAGGAGTTGACATGCATTGCCGGCCAAATATAGTTGATTTTCAAACGAAGTAACAGTTCAAAAATCTTCTCGTAGGTCTTTACGCCGATGGTCTTCTCGCCCATATAGCGCCATACCCAATGTTCTAACTCTTCCTCATCATTGATAAAGATTCCTCTGTACTCGACAGATGGATAATCTACTTTGCAGTAGTCTGTTGGAATCACAGCCTCGCTTCTTTGGCGCACCAAAACATCGGCAAAGAAATACCACGGCGATACACCTAGCCACTCACAGAAATCATAAATGCCGTAGATCGTTCCGCGGCGGTCGGTTCCTGCAATCAACACTTCCCCGTCCTTTTCCTGAATCAAAAAGGCTTCCTTGCGGTAGCTGCCATCCTCTGCCTGTAACTTTGCCATATCTGCCTTTGCATCAAGCTCTGCCAGATGCGCTACTGTTCCAACAAGAATGCGAATAACGCTTCCCGCACTCAGGCTTGCAGAGGCATTTTCATGCTTACCTTCTGTGCCACTCTTGTCAGCGACGGACTTATCTGCCTTGCGCACGGTTTCGACCACACTGCAATTTAGCGTGCGAATCAGATCACGCCGCAGATTTACAAGTGCAATCTTGACTGCTTCGCTCTCTGCTTCGCTTGAGACCAGTTCAATCTTGCTGTATTCTCTGATAGTCATGTTTTCTCCCTTCGTTTTCACGACGATTCAATTCCATTCACAAAAACGACTCTAAAACATCCCTGTGAGGCTTTGAATCGTTACTCGTTTTCTTTCTATCGTCATCTTACAATAGTGTCTTCAAAAAGGCAAGCATGTATTGACAGCAAAAAGGTGATATTTTAAAATGCCAGTATGGTACAAATTTTTACTACCAAAACGAGAAAGGAATGACGAGTATGATTACAATAAACGCCGGACAAAACACGGAATATCCGCAGATCGCGGATGCGATTGAGGCAGCAAAGGCTTACGCACCGCAGCCCGTTACGATCCATATCGCACCGGGACGCTATTATGAAAAATTGACAGTCGCCCAGCCACATGTCACGTTAGAGGGTGAGGATGCCACTACTACCATTTTAACATATGATGACTATGCACGCGAAATCATGCCAGATGGCATCAAGCGAGGAACCTTTCGCACGTATACACTGTTTTTGGATGCAGCTGACATTACCCTTCGTGGGCTAACCGTTGAGAATGCTGCCGGACCAGGCAAAGAAGTCGGACAAGCGATCGCGCTGTACGCAGAGGGCGAGGGCATCCGCGTGGAGAACTGCCGCCTTCTTGGCAGTCAGGACACACTGTTTACGGGGCCGCTGCCTGAAAAAGAAAAAGAGCCCGGCGGATTTCGCGGGCCGAAGGAATTTGCTCCTCGTATCAACGGAAAGCAATATTATAAGGATACGTATGTCTGCGGCGGTGTGGACTTTATCTTTGGCAGTGCCACCGCATACTTTGAGAATTGTACACTTGAGTCACTGGCAGAGGGCGGCGGCTATGTGACAGCTGGTTCCTCCCCAGAAGGACAAACTTATGGCTACATCTTCAATCATTGCCGCTTTATCGGAAGCGAACCGCACACCTGCTATCTTGGTCGTCCATGGCGCGAGTATGCCAAAGTGGTGATTCTAAACTCCGAGATTGGCGATCACATCCGCCCGGAAGGTTGGCATGACTGGGGAAAGACCGATGCACATGATACCGTATACTTTGCAGAATACAAAAATTTCGGCCCCGGTGCCGCCGGTACACGCCCATCCTGGACGCATACACTGACCGACACAGAGGCCGAACATTATACGTATTCTTCTGTTTTTAAATAAAAACTTATTTTTCTTTTGTGCATATGCTATTCTTAATACAGTAGTTCACAGGATGGAAATAATCATCATTGACCAACAAAAAACCTGCTCCCTCGGGAACAGGCTTTTTGTCTTTTCTTATTTCTTTTCTTCTTATTTAAATTCTTTTCTACGTCTGTCTATGTACTCAATAAGTGCCTGAGCAGTCTCATCAATACCCAGCTTGCTGCTGTTAATGCTCAGATCATAGGTTCTTGAGTCGCCCCACTTATCCTTACAGAAATAGTTATGATACTGCTTTCTGTATTTATCGTGGCGCTCCATCTTAAACTGTGCCTCGCGCTCAGACAGCTCATACACTTCCATAACACGCTGACACTTTGTCTCACGATCACCAAGAACAAATAACGAGATTACGTTTGGACGATCGCCAAGAACGGTCTCAGCACATCTTCCGACTACGATGAAGGACTCGCCTGCATCGGCTCTCTTCTTCAGATAGTCAAACTGCAAAAATGCGACATTCTCCTCTGCGGAACTAGAAAATCCATTCTGGCTTCTGGAAAACAAAAGTCTTCTCGGCTTCTCATCGTAGTGTCTTAAGTCCTCTACGTTTACATTCATCTCGGCTGCGACTGCATCCAACAGATTATGATCGTACAGCTTAATACCATAGTGCTCGGCCAACTGCACGCCGATTGCATGACCGCCGCTTCCAAACTCACGTCCTAATGTAATGATCAATTGATCCTTCATAACAAAACCCTCCTTGCAAATAAAACCTAGGTTTATTATATAACGCGATAAACCATTTGTAAATCTTATGATTTTATTCTTTTCAGAAGTATCTTGCGAAAATAACCAGCATAGAAATCAGTACAACAAGGATGGTTGCCGGAGCTGCGTACTTACAATACTTGCCCCATCCAATCGGATGACCATTCTTAGAAGCAACTGAAATACCAACTACGTTAGCAGATGCACCGATTGGGGTTGCACTTCCTCCGATATCGGTACCCATTGCCAGTGCCCAGGACAGTGTAGACAGATCAACACCCTGCAATGCACTAAGACTTTTGATAACCGGGATCATGGTTGCTGCAAATGGAATGTTATCAACGAATGCACTTGCAAATGCAGAAATCCAGATAATGATCGCTACCATCAGCTTTGTGTTAGAACCGCTGACCTTGCTGATAAACTCAGCAATTACATTCAGTACACCAGTCTGCTCCAGACCGCCGACAACAACAAACAATCCGATGAAGAATAACAGTGTCTTGTAGTCAACCTTCTTTAACAGCTCTGCCGCGTACTTGTGCTCAACAATCAATGTAATGATCGCGATAAAGGTACCGATGAAGGCAACGGTGAGTCCGGTGTTTGCATGGGTTACTAACAGAACAACTGCGATCAGGAAGATGACAACGCTGCTGATGAACTCAGTCTTGTCCTCGATTGCGGAGTTCGGATCCGGACATGATGCCGGATCAACCGGTGCAGTACCCGGTTTGACAAGCTTCTTTCTGAAGCAAAAATAGAAGTAGATAACTACGACAACAAGGGAAATCGCTGCAATGGCACCAGTGTTTGTCAGGAAATCAAAGAAGCTGTAGCCCATAGAAGTTCCGATGATGATGTTCGGCGGGTCTCCACACATTGTTGCAGATCCTCCAAGGTTTGCGCAGAAAATCTCTGCGATGATCATCGGGACCGGATTGCTCTTTAACAGAAGGCAAAGCTCAATGGTAACAGCTGCAAGGAACAAAATAACCGTGATACTATCAATGAACATAGCCAAAACAAAAGACATGATCATGAACGTAACAAATACGGCGGTCGGCTTGTAGTGAACAAGTCTTGCAATCTGCAAACACAGCCAACGGAAGAATCCAGCCTTTCCCATACCCTCTACCATAATCATCATACCTGCGATGAAAATGATTGTAGACCAGTTGATTCCAGAAGAGGACTCTCCGGCCTCACTGGAGGCATGCCAGAAATCTACTGTGAAGATGCTTCCAATGTTTAGTGTTTCCATGATTGCACTACCGCTGTGCATGGAAATACCGAATACAAGAAGGATCATCAACAGACCGCAGCCCAGTGTAACAATGTGTCTCTCTATCTTCTCCGTAATGATCAGGGCGAACATCACGAGAAAAATAAGGACAGCTAAAATCTGTGATACCATAATGTATCTCCCCACTTTCTTAATGATTAGCAAGATGGCAGCCGCAAGAGCGAACTCCATCGCGGCTACCATTATAATGCGTGTTTCCGAAAATTGGAAGTGGAAAAATGACTTTTTTGAAAAAATATTTCAATAATAATTCATATCAAACGTTTGCTTTTTCAGCCTCTGGCGTCAAAAATCTCCATCAGCGTCCACGCGGTACGAATATTGTAATTGGAGAACGCGAACAATCCCTTTCCATCTCTGTTTATGGCAAGCGCATACGGAAGACGCTGGTCTCCGACATGCAGTGCCTCATGGATCTGATACAGGTACGCATCGTCCTTTCCGGTTACGCAAACCAGATTCAGACCTGCATTTAATACACGCTGCAGTGTCAGATTCTTTAAGGATGCGGTATTCTCAATCATGATCACGATGCGATAGTTCTCCTTCTTGTAGGCTTCCTTACACTCAAGGATTTCCTGAAAGAGATGCTCGGTCGGCTCTTTGCCTGGGTCGGCAACGATCAGAATGCTCTTTTGTCCCTGATACAGTGAAGTTACCGAAACCGGCTCGCCGACTGCGCTGCCATCCATTGCCACCTGCTGTACCATGGTATCGGAAAGGGTAGCCTCATGGCACTTCTCTGCGATCTGTGCTGGAGCCTGTGTCAGCTCTAAGATGCGATCTGCATTCATAACAAAGCTGTTTGCGATGCAGCTGACACCGCCATCGATCTGTCTGCGAGTCGTGATGGTACGATATGCGCCCGGTGCAACAAAAATGGTCTTTTCTTCACCCGGCTCAAGTGCCAAATCTTCATAGTTCAAGGTCTGGTATGCACCATTTTCAAAGCGGGCAATCGTCATATGCAGCCAATATTCAAGCTTACGATCAGACTTATTGACTAAGGTTAGCGCAAGCTGCTTTTCCTGCGTGTCGTTCTTCTGGACTTCCTTCTCCATCGCCTCAAAGCAAATCTCGCCATCCTTCTCGAAGACTGCCTCTGCCTTTCCGGTAACCGGATTTAAGCGGGCTGGAATGCCCATCGCGCGGCAGATCTCTACGAAGACAACGCGCTTGGAAACTTCGGTGATCATCTCACACTTGATGCATCCGTCCGCCTCAGCTGGCCAGTTGCCGGCACCATAATCCGGCACAGTCTTTAATCTGTGGTTGACATAGAACCAGATCATCTGAGCGGTAAGCGGCATATCTTTTGAGAATACGTTTCTTTCCTCGATCAGCTGTGCAATGCGGCTTCGGCTTCCCATCAGCTTCTCATCGCCAGCACGCGGTGCAAGCAGGTACTTCTGGTAAACTTCCTTGCCGAAGCGTTCCTTGTATGGAAGGGCTGCTCTTAAATAGGATGCAAGCACATCAGCGGAGGTATCCAGAAAATCCTTCTCGCGCAGGGTATCAAGCATCAGGCACTTGTCTTCATTGGAAAACTCGTTATCTGCTCTGAATTTTTCGATTTCCTCGCGATTGCCTCTTGCATTTACAAGATAATGATGCCACGGCTCCTCATCCTTTTCCTTTTTTGCACCCTCTGCATCCTCGGTCACTTCCTCTTTTACAAATCCAGCCTCGTATGCGGCGCGAATCTTCTCGCACTGTGCCAAACGTGCCTCATGCTCGTCAAGCTGTGCATTCACATTCTTTGGCATTGCCTCGTATGGCGGATTTAAATCAAAATGCTCCTCGGTGATTCCTGTCATCTTCTCTGGATTTACGGCCTCCTCCATCTCAAGTACAACGGACTGCTGCACTCTCATGTCAACCTTCTTGCCCAGATACTTTCCATTGTAAACGCTACTTACATACAGATCGCCCTTACCAGTCAGGAAAGAAACGGTACCGTCAAATGCGGTCTTTTCCTTATGAAGCGGGAACAGCTCACTATAGTTGACCAGACTAAATGCTACGGTTACGTTCTGTACTGGCACTCCATGATGTGTCACGGTAACGGTCAGTCTCTCACAATCTGCATAGCGCTCGGTAACATTCATCAGTGCATAGAGTGGTGTCTTATAGGCAATCTCTGCGGAGCTTTCCAGATCAGAAAATGCCTTTGCATGGACGAGCATCGCCTTGGATGCTGCTGCGGTAAACCAGCCCTTGTCCAGTACGGCCTCTGGCTCGCAGGCACCCAGATAATGCCAATCACCATCTGCCCATACCTCAACCCATGCGTGGTTGTCATCGCAGTGCGCCCAGCGCGGAACGTAGCACTGTCTTGCCGGGATGCCAACACTTCTCATCGCCGATACGGCAAGAGTCGACTCCTCTCCACAGCGTCCGCGTGCGGAGCGGCACATGCCAAATGGTGCTAAGGTACGTCCATCGGACGGGATGTAGGTTGCCTTCTCGTAGCACCAGTAGTTGACCTCAAGTGCAGCCTCCACCATTGTCTTCTTGCTCTTTACGCGCTCTGCCAGCTCGCTGTAAATCCATGCACGGCTCTGGTCAAGATCTTCGTTGTTGACACGCACGCTCAGTACATAGGTAAAGAACAGCTCCGCCGGTACCTGCTTTGCATATGGAATATTTGCATACATATCCAGTGTTGTCTTCACATAAGATGCGATGACCTCCACATCGTAGGACACGATATCGCACGGATGCATATAAGCATACAGATACTTCATGCAGATCGCCTCATCCTCACTTGCCTTAGAAATCCAAGCATCCACCTCGTTTTTTCTGTTTGGGCAGCATGCCATCCATTCCTCATAGTGCTGCTCAATTTTTTCCGTCAAGGACGGCTCCAACTTTAAAATCATTTTTCTTCCCTTTTCCTTTCTAATTTTCCTTTCGAAAATTGCCCAGACCAGCCCGAAACAGTTTCAAGCCAGCCCAGGCAATCCCAAACTAACAGTTTAATTCGATACGATCAATACAAAAGTTCAGTTACTTCGTCACTTCAACCTCAAGTACGGTGTCCACCGCATCCGGCAGCACCGGATTTGGGCCGAGATTTGCAAACACGATATCCGGGTAATCGGTATGTACCCAGCTGTTGGAAATCGGCACCTCGCTTCCGTCGCAAAGAAGACGAATCTTCTTTACCGTGCCTGGCTTGATTCCGGTCAGCGGCACTGGGCCCATCGTATTCTCAAACATGTGATAATAGAGCAAGTTACCATTTCTGGTGACACGACCGTAATCTGGCTTTTCGATACCTGCCAATCCGCAGCCATAGATACTCTTGCTGTTTTTCTTCATCCATGCACCAATCTCACTTAAGATCTGCATCGATTCTGGCGGGATGTTTCCATATGCATCTGGTCCAACATTTAACAGCATATTGCCACCCTTTGAAACGCACTCAACCAGCTTTTTGATGATCATGGACGACGGCTTGAAGAACTTGTCTCTCGCACAATAGCCCCAGTTGTTGTTCATCGTGATGCAGGCCTCCCAGTTGACTGGATCGCCGTTCACATCGCGGATGCCATACGGCGGAATGATCTGCTCCGGGCTTACAAAATCGCCGTGATACGGCAGCGGATTCTCTGTCACGAGTGAGCCATATCCCTGTCCGCTCGCCTCTAAACGATTATCGATGATGACCTGCGGCTGAAGCTCGCGTACCATGTTGACAAGCTTTGTGGCACCCCACTTTTCCCCCATCATATCGTCGTAGGAGAAATCAAACCACAGCACATCGATCTGGCCATAATTGGTACAGATCTCACGCACCTGATTGTGCATGAAAGTCACGTAATTGTCCCAGTTGCGATTCTCATTTGTGTACGCCGGATTGTTTCGCATCGGGTGCTGGCGATCGCCGTAGTGCGGGAAATCATCGTGATACCAGTCGATTAAGGAAAAATACAAACCGACCTTCAACCCTTCTGCACGAACGGCCTCGACATACTCAGCAACCAGATCGCGTCCACATTTTGTATTCGTGGATTTAAACTCGGTGTATTTGCTGTCAAACAGACAGAAGCCATCGTGATGCTTTGCCGTTAAGACCACATATTTCATGCCGGCCTCTTTTGCTGCTCTCGCCCACTTTTTCGGGTCATAGTCCTTCGGATCAAACTCATAGAAATACTTCATGTAGTCTTCCTTCGGAATCTCCTCGACGCTGCGCACCCACTCGCCTCTGGCTGGAATCGAATAGAGTCCCCAGTGGATAAACATACCAAATCGGGCATCTACATACCATTCCATTCTCTTATTGTACTCTTCACGATTAAACTGGTACATGCTTCCTCCGATCTGCCAGGACAGCTTTTGTGTATGCCCTGGCGTTTTCTGCTTTTATTTTTAACCCTTTACGGCACCGATCATAACGCCCTTTACGAAATACTTCTGAACAAACGGATAGATCAACATAACCGGAACGGATGCGACAACGATAACCGAATACTGAAGCAGATCCTTTAAGCCTCTCTGTCTTGCCAGTGCATCGGCATTGCCCATCATCGTCTCGTCGATATCGTTCATAATCAGGATCTCACGAAGGATGATCTGTAACGGCTGTAAATAGTTTGCCTTCTGTAAGTACAAAATCGCATCCTGATAGGAGTTCCATCTTGCAACACCGTAGTACAAAACAAGTACGGCGATGATTGGCTTGGACAGCGGAACAACGACGCGAATCAGGTACTTAAATGGGGTACATCCATCAATCTCAGCTGCCTCGTACAGCTCGTCCGGGATGGAGTTTACCATGTAGGTTCTTGCGATGATCATGTTGTAGGTGGACATTGCACCCGGAATCAGCATCGCCCAGATCGTATCAACCATGCCAAGTGAATTGACAAGGATGAAACTTGGAACCATACCGCCGGAGAAATACATTGTAAATACGAAGAACATTGCGACCTTGTTGCGCGCGGTGAACTCTTTTCTGGAAAGCGGATACGCACACAGAAGGGTCATAATGATATTGATGAAGGTTCCGACTACCATGTAGAACAGAGAGTTACGGAAACCTGTCCAGAACTTCTTATAAGTAAATACGGCCTCATATCCACGAAGCGTAAAGTTCTTTGGCCAGAAGGATACCTGTCCGCTGATTACGGCCTGCGGCTCAGAAAAGGATGCCGCAATGATATGGAGCACTGGAAGCAACACGATCAAAACAATGATCGTCATAACAACATACAGCAGAATCGTGAAGAACTTGCTCGCCGGACTTTCCATGCGAAACTTACCGAAACGGCTGTTTGATTTTACCTGTGTCTTACTCATTCGTTTTTCCCTCCTTTACCACAGACTCGTCTCGGTTACCAGCTTACAGATCTTGTTTACGACAACAAGAAGAACAAAGCTGACAACGGACTGGAACAGACCGGCTGCTGTCGAGAATGAGAAATCTCCTCTCGTCAGACCAACCTTGTAAACGAATGTTGAAATTACCTCGGAACGGTTGATGTTCATATCGTTCTGCATCAGATATACCTTATCGAAACCGATGCTCATGATGCTTGCGCAGTTGAAAATCAGCATGGTAATGATGGTCGGAACGATTGCCGGCAGATCGACATGGATGATTCTCTGGAAGCGGTTTGCACCGTCCACGATTGCAGCCTCCTGAAGCTCAGGGCTGACACCAGCAAGTGCCGCGATGTAAATGATGGAGGAATAGCCAGCACCCTGCCAGATTCCACTCCATACATACAGAGACGGGAACATGCTTACTTCACCGAAGAAGTTGATCGGTCCGATGCCGATCATCTGAAGTGCGCGGTTGATGATACCGGTACGCATATCCATCATACGCATCATCATACCAACCATAACAACGGTGGAGATGAAGTACGGTGCATAGGTTACCATCTGGATAAATTTCTTGTACTTCTTGCTTCTCATCTCGTTTAACAAAATCGCCAGAATAATCGGGATTGGGAAGCCTGCAATCAGGCTGTAGATACCAAGGTACAAGGTGTTAAAAATAATTTTTCTACTGGACGGCGTGGTGAAGAACTGCTTGAAATATTTGAGTCCGACCCACTCACTTCCAAAGATACCCTTTCTTGGGGAATACTTCTCGAAGGCAACGATGATTCCGCCCATCGGGATGTAGGCAAACACAAACGCGTAGATCATCGGCAATGCGATGATCGCCCAGAACTGCCAGTTATAGCTTCTGCCGAGCTTCTTTTTCTTTTTTGGTTTCGTTACTTCTTTCAAGATCAGGTGACCTCCTTTTCGTATTTTTATTGGCATGAAAATCTCTATTTTATTCGTACTTTACTGCCTTAAAGCATAAGAAAAGGGCAGGTGGAAGTTCCACCTGCCTCCTCCCTGGTCAGTAGATTCTCTGCCACAAGTGTTTCTTTTCTCACTTCTATATCGTATCTTTCAATCGAATTATTCAGCCTTGAACTGTCTGTCGTATGCTGCCTGATAGATATCGATCATAGTCTGAAGTCCACAAGCATCCAGCTCTTCCAGATAGGTATCCCAATCATCATCCAGGCTCTTCTCACCGGTGATAAATGCAACCTTGGAGCTGTTGATGTAGTTCTGAACCTCAACCTGGATGGTCTGAAGCTCGGTAGCCTCATCAGCTGTCATCTTCAGATCCGGTAATACGTCCAGATCACCATTCTCAGGATTCTGTGCGTATGGCTCCTGCTTTTCCTTTGTTGCGTCGTACAGAAGCTTCTCAAGACCTGCGGATGTACCAGTATCAACATCCGGATCGGTAGCTGCGCCCAGACGATAATCAGCCGGTGCGTAACGGATTACAAGATCCTGCCAGTCGTGATTCTGTACCTCAGAAGAATACTGAGCTTCGTCAGAAATCTTATACATAGCTGGCTCGCCATTTAAGCCTACAGAACCATCGTTTGGCTCCCATACCCAGTCGGTACCCTCGTCAGCACCGAACTGTGCGGAGATATCACCCTTCTCGGAGAAGAAGTAGTCGATCCAACGAAGAACTGCTGCCGGGTTGGAGCAGTGATCGGTAATGGAAACGCTTCCGGTCTCCAGACCGCTGTACTTGAAGTATGGAGTGATACGTGTGCCATCCGGGCCTTCCAGCGGGGAGATACACTGATACTGTCTGTAAACTTCGTTGTTGGACTCAGAATCGATACCATCGGAGATGGTTCCAAACGGAACGAACAGAACCGGAACATCTTCCTGGTTCATGATGGTACGAAGCTGCTCTGCGTTCTGAGTGAAGTTTCCATCGTAGATCGCGCCGATGTCATACAGGCTCTTGATGTAACGAAGACCTTCTCTCCACTCCTCGGTGGTAGCTGCACTGATCATCTCTCCGTCTGGAGTCAGAGCGATCTTTCCGTACTCGCCGGAATCAAGTGTGAAGGAACCCATTAACCATGCAACAAAATCAACGTACCAACCGCTGCTTGCGCCGCCGATTGCGATCTTGTCTGGGTAGGTCTCTACGAACTTCTTACATACATCGTAGAACTCCTGAGTGGTCTCTGGCATGTCTACGCCCATCTCCTCAAGATAATGGGTATTTACCCACATCTTACGGCCGTACTGGCAATGGTAGCACTCGTTTAAACCAGCTAACTGATAGATGTGTCCATCGGTCTCTCTCATCTGATCTAAGTACTGGCCCATCTTCTCCATGTAGTTCGGCATGTTCTCTTCGATCAGTCCGTCAAGCGGAATCAGGATGCCTTCCTCAACGCCCCACTTTGCTGCGTCTGGTGCATAGTGCATGATAACGTCTGGGTAAGTGTTGGTGTTGAACTCCATGTTCAGCTTTTCCTGGCGGTCATCACGGGATGCTGCCTCGAAGGTGAACTTGATGTTGGTCAGATCTTCCATGTACTTTGTGAAGTCGTTTGTCTGGAAGTCTTCTACGTTTGGCATACTGGTACGGAACATTGTGAACTCAAGTGTTTCCTCGCTGATCGGATAAGTACCTACCTCGGTAAGCTCGGATGCACCGCCGTCTTCTGCTGCCGCAAATGCGGTTGCGGACGGGAATACCATTGCTGTTGCGCAGAGCATTGCTGCTGCCTTTGTGAACTTTCTCATGTAAATCTCCTCCCTTGGAATTTTTTCTGTCTCTTTTTGTGCGTTGTACAAAAGAAACAGTCCTTTTTGTTGGTTTTCCTAGATTTTTACTCGTTCTAGGAATAAAACTGACATCATTATAACCAATTCAAGTTGGTTTTGCAACCAATTTTTCACATTTTTATCACATTTTTATCACATTTTTATCACATTTGTGTGTACTACCCGGTTCAATACGAGGGCGATTCGCCGATTGTTTTGTCGGCGTCACTTGTTCCCGCGGCACCTTCTACACACCTTTTCGTCTCAGTTACTGCGTAAGTCCGCTCCCACACGTTCCGCCTCGTAAAAGCAACTCGTCTCACCGCCCACCGGAAGAGTTGCCCCCGGTCATCTATTTTTTCCTAATAAAGTTTACGCTACATCCACTTTTAATTACTCATTCGGGGATTTTCATGCCAATTTTCTAAAAAAATAACATGATATATTCCCTTTCCGTATACCAAGTGATATACTTAGATTAACTTTATTTCTGAAATTATTTAAAAGGAGAATAACGTCTATGTTTCATATTGGAAAAAAGAAGCCGTCCCAGCCAGATCTGGTGCTGTCAGCGGAAAATATTGAACTGTACCGTGGCCCATTAAGTGACATTCCATTAAGTGAGGAAACAATCCTCGCAACCTGTATGGAATTGTATAAAGACCCACAGCCGTGCTACATACACCGCGGTGCTGCACGCCAGTATCTTACAAGAAAAATTGCCGAGATGATCAACAACGGAGAGCCAGATTTTGCAGTATTGGAAGAGTATACGGGAATTGAGCCGATTGATCATGCAGGATTTACCACGCCGTAGGGAACCCCAAAAGCCTTGTTAGGTGACCTGTAAAATATACTGTTACACACTTACAGGTCATCTGACGTGGAAATCCGTCGCTGACAGAATTTACTTCCATTATACCTTATTGCAACAGCATCAGCACTGCAAATAGTAGGAACACTACTGCTGTTGCTAATTTTATTGCCGGAAGCCACTCAAGCGTTTTATTCGACATACGAATCACGTTCTTTGTCTTTTCAAGCACAAGCACGATCAAAAGACTCGGCACACACATTGCCGCTACATAAATCAAAAATGCAAATACAGTCTGAAGCTGCCTCTCCTGCTGCATCTTCATCATATACAAAATTGCTGCCAGATACACCTGACCAGTGCAGAAAAATTCTCCTGCCGAAATCACAATGCCAAGCACAACTACCGCTGGAATCATCCAATGTGCACTTGTCTTTGACGCCTGTTCGATACGCTCATGATTCCATTTACGCAGCGCTGCTGGCAACTGCATACGGATCTTTCCGTACTGTTTTCGTTTCACGTTAATAAAATCAATCAGATACAAAATGGCAAGAATCAGAAATACAATTGCAAAAATCCAAGTCAATACCTGACTGATGTTTAACAGAATATCCTGTCCAATCGCCATAAAGAGCTGATACAATCCCATTCCCATTGCGCAGTACGCAGCAAATTTTCCTGCCAGATACGCACATCCAACCTTAAGAACCGAACGGCCAGACATCGCCATTGCTGCAAGTAGCATCAAAAGCATAGACGCTCCACACGGATTCACACCATTGATAAAGCCTGTCACTGCAAGACCTATGTAAGTCTGAGTGGATGCTGTCTCTTTCTCCTGCTGCGCATCTTCTTTGGATAACACATCATTGACATCAAATCCTGTCAATTTTCCATCTTTCCACGTTTGTTCCAGATTATCTGTTACGGCCTTTGCACCGCTCAAATAACCGTCATTAAAGAAAATGATTGGAACCTGCTGTTCATCTGATGGCACATTATAAAGAGAAAACAGCTTTTGTACCAGTACGACTCCGTCTCCCTCTGCAATGTTAAATTCATGTATTACAAGAGGATTTTCAGCCGTTTGCTCATCGGTCAGCTTTTTTAAAAGTGTTTTCACCTCATTGCAATCCGTACAAGAAACTGTAGAAAAATATAGAAGAACAGAATCGGTACTCTTATCTCCAGAAACAGCTTCACGAAGCTGCTCTTTCCAATCGTTCTGGGATAACGGTGTCTCAGTTTGATTTTCAGTTTCTGTCGAAGTCACAGTACCTGTTTCAATTTGCTCATTCGATTCAGATATCGCTTCAGTAGAAACGGATTGCTCTGCCTGTGCAGCCTGCTTCAATGTGTCCACAAGCTTCTCTCTTATCTCATCCAATCCGCTAAGACAAACCATAGCCACAGAATCTTCTGAAACTGTAATCAAAGCTGGCAGACTCACCTCTGCTTCTTTTAAACCCAGTTCCTGCAATCTCTTTTCAAATCGCAGTTTATCTTCCGCACGAAACGTATTATAAACTGCGATTTCATATGGATACTCTTCTTTCAGCGGCGTAATCGTCTCTGACACAACTGCAAAGAAATCGTCTTCTGGGTGGCAGGAGGCACAGACGTTGTACTGATAGTACTCCATCTGCACCGTTAAATTGCTATTTTGTTCCTCGTTCTGTGATGCTATACATATGTTAGCTCGATAAAAGCCACTCATAATAAGTATAGTACATAGAAATACAATCCATTTTGCCATTTTCTGAAACGATCTGTTTTCCATTGTGAATAAAGCTCCTTATTTTTTATTCATCATACCATTTTCAGATAGTAATGACAATAGATAGCCCCCAGTAACCACTATCTTACGATTTTAATACAGCGGTCCGTAGTTCTTGCATGCCGCATAATCAGCCGCCTGCGTATCCTGCGTTCCAAAGCTTGCCCACGCATGTGGACGGAACACCTTCTCCTTATCCACATTGTGCATGGTAACCGGAATACGAAGCATACTTGCCAGAGTAATCAAATCGGCACCCACATGGCCGTATACGGTAACGCCGTGGTTTGCACCCCAGTTTGCCATAACACTGTAAACATCGGTAAATGCGCCTTCTCCTGTCAGTCTCGGGCAGAACCAGGTTGTCGGCCAGGTCGGATCGGTACGCTTGTCGATCGGGTTGTGAATCTCATCCGGAAGGTCTGCTGTCCAGCCCTCTGCAATCTGAAGCACTGGTCCAATTCCATCAATGATATTGAAACGAAGCATTGTTACCGGCATCTCGGCATGGCAGCGGAAATGGCTTGAATAGCCGCCGCCGCGGAAATATTCATAGTCCGCTCTGCACCAGTCAGTAGCCTCGAGGCAGTTCTTAATATCCTCTTCCTTCATCTCCCAGAACGGCTTCATCACATGATTTCCATTCTCATCCACGCATGCACCAGAGCCATCAAGTGCAGTCGCGCCAGAGTTGATCAGATGAATAAATCCATTTGCTGCGACACCATCCGGCTTATGTCCAGTTACACGTTCACAAGCCTCCGGGCTCCAGTAGGTACGAACATCATGGAAGCACGGTGCAGAACCAGAAATCAGATTTCCAAGAAGCATTGCGATTCCGTTGCAGGTATCGTTCTCAGTTGCAAACGGAGTTGGTGCCTTCGGGCCGTTCCAGTCAAAGGTGGAAGCTAAAATTGCCTCAGTAAAGTCTGCATTCGGCAGCCAGTCGGTCCACTGTCTCTGTCCCTGGAAGCCGCCCACTACTGCATTGCGTCCAAGTGCTTCCTCATGCCAGCCAAGCTCGTCCAGACGCGGATTTCCATAAAGAATATCACGCATGATCAGTGTCATCTTTACGATAAACTCCCAATCCTTATCAGGAGCAACTACCTTCGACTTTGTGATCACCTCAGGGAAATTCTTTCCTGCATTTTTGTCGAATCCTTCCTTGCAGTTTGCCTTTACCCATGCGAGTGCCTTCTCGTACTCCTCATGATCGTAGATTCCAATTGTCATTCGACGAAGAATCTCAACCTCATCGACCCACTCTGCGCGGATGCCAAAATACTTCTGAAGCACATTTGCATCACAGAAGCTTCCTGCGATTCCCATGGTTACTGCACCGATGTTGACATAAGCCTTATTGCGCATCCAGCCTGCTGCGACTGCACCGCGCGCAAAGCGAAGAATCTTCTCTGCTACGTCAGCTGGAATCGAAGTGTCATTTGCTTCCTGCACATCATGTCCATAAATGGAGAATGCCGGAAGTCCACGCTGTGCATGAGCGGCTAAAACAGCTGCCAGATAAACAGCGCCCGGGCGCTCGGTTCCATTAAAGCCCCATACTGCCTTGATCGTGGTCGGATCCATATCAAAGGTCTCGGTTCCATAGCACCAGCACGGTGTTACAGACAGGGTTGCTGTTACATTCTGTGTGGAAAACTGCTCTGCTACGCGCGCTGCCTCTGCACCGCCTCCGATGGTAGTGCATCCAATTACACACTGTACCGGAGTGCCATCCGGATATTTTAAATTCTCAGAGATCAGCTTTGCTGCATTCTCTGCCATTGTCATGGTCTGAACTTCAAGACTTTCACGAACACCGCCCCAACGTCCATCAATAACTGGGCGGATTCCAATCTTTGGATATAACATAGGTATCCTCACTTTCTATTTATATCGATTCTATCGTTTTCATTATATGCATTCTTTCTTTATCGTCAGATGTATCTGTCTTTATTTATCAGTCGGCTCGCCTTCCTCTGGGCGCTCAAACTTCTTATAACCTGGATGCTTTCCTGTGATATGATAATAGGAACGCAAATTTATCAGCTTGTCAATATTCTCGCGGTCAATATCGTAACTGCCGCCAAGTAAAATTGCATTGAGTGTAATCTTTGCCCACAGCTCAAGACTCTCCATACGATAGTAAGCGGTAATGACGTCACTTCCAACGGTCAGTGCACCATGATTTTGCAAAAGCATAACATCATGCTCGTTTAAGTATGGCTCGATTGCATCCGGCACCTCAGTTGTGCTCGGTGTGCCATATGGAGTCAACGGAACGGCTCCGATTGCCGCTACGTCCTCAATCATGTTGTACATATCCATCGGTCTGTGTGCTACGGCAAAGCCGGTTGCTGTCGGCGGATGCGCATGAACAACGGCTCTTACGTCGTCACGCTTCTCGTAGCATCTCATATGCATCTTAATCTCACTTGACGGGCGCAGTCCCGGTGCTCCCTCTAAAATATTTCCTGCCGCATCAATACGAAGAAGCTTCTCTGGTGTGATAAAGCTCTTGCTCATGCCGGTCGGTGTTGCAAGAAAAGTTCCATCGTCCAAGCGCACACTCACATTTCCATCGTTTGCTGCCACCCAGCCTAACTGCCACATCTTATGGCAGACATCGCAAATCTGATCTTTTATCTCATCAATCTGCATTTTTATCCCTCCTGTTCAAGTCATTTAACTTATGTCTCTAATTTTTGATCTCTGATCTGATTATACTGTTGATTTGCCTTTGTGTCGCTGTCGATCATGATTATCTATTGGACGATATTGATATTTTGTTATTTTTGCTGTATAATCTTTTCTGATGTGCGAGTAAAATCCAGCAGTTTGTTGTGTTGAACCATCTTTTTTGTTTCTATTTTTGAAATCTCATCAAAAAACTGCTCGTTATTTGTTTCTTTTTCGATTGATTGAATGATTGCCTGACCTGGCAAATAGAAAGGAATTCTATGAAATATTTGGCCTCACACGAGGATACCGCGCGCGGTACCTCTGATTTTCCAATTGAATTGTATTATGTTGATATGAATCATCCACGATATGAAATGCCATTCCACTGGCATATGGAGTGTGAACTGATGCGCGTGCTGCACGGCAGCTTTTCACTGACGGTTGATGGTCTTACACGAATCTTAACGCAGGGTGACACCGCTGTGATCTCCTCTGGTGCGGTCCATGGTGGCTTTCCCTCAGACTGTATTTATGAATGTCTGGTGTTCGAGCCGGGCCGTCTTGCCCAGAACGCCAGCGCACTATTTCACAATCGCTACCGTGACTTTTTTGATTCGGATACGCTGATTCATCCGTTTCACGAAAATGGCAGCACCTGCTCGGTACTGATTCACCAGCTTTTCGAGACGATGCAGCAAAAAGGTGCAGGCTATGAACTTTCAACAATCGGCCTAATCTGGCAATTATTTGGCCAATTGCTGCAGGAACATGCCTACACCGTCACTGATCCATCTATCCGGCGCAACGCCAAAAGCACCGAACAGATCAAATCCGTCTTAAATTATATCCGAAAAAACTTTACCTCGCCGCTTACGCTTTCCGAGTTGGCTGCGGTATTAAACATGTCACCGGAGCATTTTTGCCGTCTGTTTCGCTCAATCATTGGCAAATCCCCTGTCGACTATGTGAATTATTACCGCATTGAATGCGCGTGCGAGTTTTTATGCACCTCCTGCAAAAGCATAACGGAGATCGCGTACTCCTGTGGCTTCAATGATTTGAGCTATTTTAATCGAATGTTTAAAAAGTACAAGAAAATCACACCCGGCTGCTACCGAAAAACCTTCTTGGCAGAAAATAAGAATGGTTAATTGCAATTGCAGGTCTTAACATACAAACTGAACTGCTCTACAAGCTATACAGTTTGATTAGTCAAGATTGTAAATGCAGCCCTCGAACAGCTTTAAGCCCGTATCTGTATTGGAAATGGTGAAGTAGAATGGATGATCCATATTCATTTCCACAACCTCTTCATCCGGCAGCAGTGCCATTCCCTCCGCTGCGATTATCGTCACAGCTGCGGCCTCGGTTCCCTTTTCGTCATTTTTGATTGCGGTCTTATGGTATACAGAGCCTACAAAAAGCTCTTCATCACTCAGGTGATCATATACATTGTTATCAAAAATACGCTCAACACCAAGCTCCTTAAGAACATCCGCTAACTCGGTTCCATATTCCAGCTCAAACTTCGGCATGGAAAGGGAGACCTTGCTATAGCTCCATTCCTGCGCATCCGCATCCTGCACGAGTGTAGCCAAATAGCCTTCATCGCTCCACTTATCGGCAGTTGCAGTGTCCTTTGGCAGGTAAACGGTCATCTCGCTGTCGCCATAATATGGCAGACGAATCATCTGATAGTCATCGCTCTCTGCATAATCAAAGTGCTCCTCCTGATGCATCATATCAACTGTCGTATCGCCCTTTGCGCCGTGGAAAGTCTGCTTGTCCGTCATCTCCTCATAAAAGGCATTCCGCCATGCTGCCTTGAAATAAACAGCATTCAAAAGTGCCATGCGCACATCCTCACTCATTGGCTCTGCCAAGATGGAATCAATCAGTCCGTGTGTCTTATCATTGACCCATGCATTGATTTCATTCATCGTGTCCTCGGTGGAAAGATCACACTTCTTGAGAGACGCCTGATAAGTATCCGAGAAGATATTGGTCAGATCCTCAAAGGATGGAACCGTCTTTAACTCATCGTCAACATATACGGCATTTGCAGTTTCAAGGATGGACTTTGGATAGCCATACTCGTCTGTTTCGCTGCCTTCCTTATTTGCTCCAAGCAGTGCAGTCAATGCCTTTTGCGCGGTAAGAATCTCATCCTCGGTCAGATCTTCCATTCCTAAAAATGACTTTAACTGCTCGATCTGATCTCCACTTTCACTGCAATGACTCAAAAGTGTCAGCGCAGCCGCAATACTATAGGAAGAAAGAACTACATTTTCCTTGTCAGCGGTAAGCTTTTCCATTAGAGCAGAACCGATACGATTGTCGGCATCCACTAATGTCTGCACTGTCTTTCCTGCCTGTGCCTGCAGCAACATTTTTTCTGCATCCTCATCAGAAATATCGTCAATCTCTGTGATACTTGCATTGCCATCAAGATCCTCATAGATGAATCCAATCGCATAGGTTTTCTCTGCATCCGGTACCACGATTTCTTTTTCAAATAAGATTTCGTAATTTGTTCCTGCTACTACCTGCGTTGCAATCAGTGCGACTGGTGTGTAAACCGCGCCTTCAAGATCTGCAAATGCCTTATCGCAGAGTGCCTGAATCTCATCTGTGATCTCTGGTGACTCTGCCGGTTCATATGCACCTAGCATCTCATCTATCGGATATTCCTCATCGCTGAGAGTTGGAATCTCTACAAGATCGTCATACGATATTTCGCTATACGACTCAGAGGAATCCGCGTCGGATGACGAATCAGAGGAAGATTCGGACTGCATTTCTACATTCACTGCCTTTGCCCATACTGGTACGGCTGCCTGCATAAGCTGTGTACCTGCCATTACGATTCCCATTGCTGCTGTGAATCCCATTAAATTTTTTCTTCTCATAATTTTTACCTTACCTTTCTTAACATTGATCTGTAGATCGCTTTTTATATCAATCTACAATTTACCATCTAGTTTACCATCTTTTTCTTTTGTTTCGGGGTTCTCATGTTCCCTTCACTCCTTAAGACGGAAAATTAAATGTAAGGTTACACATTCTGAAAAAAATTTTTTCTTACTCCACAACCGTGATCACGCCAGTGCCACAAATCGTATCAGCTGCTGCCTGCACAACCTCACGAAGTGTATTTGCCTGCAATGTATAGGAAACATTGTTTTGCTCAAAATCAGCAAAGAAACCATCCTCTGCATTCTCTTCCTGATAGAAATAGACCGATATGCCACCAATCACTGTGGCAGGCATCTGCGGAAGATGTCCGCTCTGTCCCTGCTGTGACTGCGATGACGCTACCTTTCTTCCAACCTTCACATCTTCAGAAAGTGAAAGCGTATCTATATCTGAATTTTCTGCCTGCACGCCAACCATGCCTTCCTGTGCTGGTGCTTCACCGTTATATGAAGTATTCTGTTCGTCTTCGCCTTGATAGACACCTAACACAGCTACACCTTCTGGCTGGCTTTCCACTATCTGGTCTTCTGGCTGAGCCCCTTGTGCTGGTGCATGCTCATTCTCATCATTCTGACCATCCTCAGGCAATGTATACGTTGTGGTTTCACTATGAAGCGGCTTCACTGCCATACGGGAACCAACCGCCGTACCAGCAGCAAAAATAAGAAGTCCGGCTGCCGCCGAAATGGCGGTTCGAAGAAAGATTACTTTACCGGAGCGATTTCCGGATTTGCTTTTCTTCTCTGATTTTTCCTCTGATTTTTCTTCTGATTTTTCTTCATTTCGCATTCTTTCCTCGGCTGATTCTACTGATCGCATTTTCTCTTCGTTTGATTCTACCGACCTCATTTTCTCTTCGGTCGTTTCCGCCGATAGCGTTTCTTTCCCGGCTTCCTCAATCAGATCCTCATCCACAAAGTTTAACCCTTCCAGCAAATCTTTTCCTGTCATATCCAAATGCCCTCACTTTCCAGAAATTTTTTCAACTTGCTGCGTATCCGGTGCAGCCGTACCTTTGTGCTGCTCTCGCTGATATTCATCTCCTGCGCCAACTCTTTTATGCTTTTTCCATACCAGTAGCGCTGCATAAATAAGAGGCGATCCTGCTTTGATTGTTCTCTTAAAAAAATTGATATACTATGTCCAATCTGCTCTGACTGTGCACTGTTTTCCTGACGCGAATCTGGAATGCACTGCTGCATCTCATCCGTCAGCTCTACGACCGCTGCGCTTCGCTTCTGCGCATTCTTGCGGTCTAACAAATCAAAACATAAGAATCGACAGATCTTTGCCAGATACGCAAAGAAAAACTGTGGTCGCTGCGGCGGTATCGAATTCCATATTCGAAGATAGGTATCGTTTACGCTCTCCTCAGAATCCTCTCTGTTTTCTAGAATCTGAAAGGCCATTCTGCTAAGCTTTTCGCCATACTGAAGCTGTGTCTCTTCGATGGCCTGCGGATCTCGCGCCCAGTACAGATCAATTATCGCTTCATCGTTTCCTTGCACTCGCTTACCTCCTCTTTCCAGTGCTCACAGCCGCCATTTGTGTGGCTGTTTCGAGTATTCCCCACTTCTTCCCATTCACTTTATAAGAAGGAAAACAGCAGGGAAGGTTACATCCTGTTGCCAAAAAAGCACCAGCTTTTTATAGCTGATGCTTTCAGTTTTCATCATAATATCCTTCTGGTGCAAAAGGCCTCAAACAGATGCGGAATATACTGTTTTCCGATGCCCATTCCATTATCAGAAACCGCCATCTCAAACACGCCATATCCTTCCCGGTCAGATGGAAGCTCTTTAATTGAAAGCGTTATTGCGCCTCGGCATTCATATGAATCAAACGATGACCCGAAAGTGTATATGCCATCACACCACAACTTTGAAGATCAAGAAGTTCTCGATTCTGCATTTTCACACATTTCGGTTTCCTTATCAAAACCCGTTACCATGATACCATCCGAAAAAAATAATTACAAGACCGTTTCTAATGATTAACAAAATTCATTTAAAAGTGCACCTGCCTCTCGACAGATGCACTCGATTAATTCGATACCATTACTAGCTGCTGATTTGATACCGTTACTAGCTGCTAAGTCTTGATTACTCCTCTACACTGACAAGCTCGATGGTAAAGTTCAATTCCTTACCTGCCATCTCATGGTTTGCATCAAAGGTAATTGTCTTATCGTCCTTTGCTGTCACCTTAACCGGGAATGGCTGGCCGAACTGGTTGGACAAATAAACCTGCTGTCCTGCCTCAAGCTCCTCAGAACCTGGAAGCTGTGCAATCTCGAGTGTAAAGATTGCTGTCGGATCTGGCATACCATATGCCTCCTCTGGCATCAGATGGATATCAACGGTCTCACCGATTTCCATGTTTGCGACTGCCTGATCAAAGCCTCTAATCATCTGGCCAACGCCGCAGATAAACTCAAGCGGTTCGCCGCGATCATAAGAGGAATCAAACTGGGTACCATCGTTGAAGGTTCCCTTATAGTGGGTACGGCACTTCTTTCCTACATTCTTGCCTTCCATAATCGGCTGTGGTGTTCCGCAGCCACCGTGACATCCGCCACAGCCACCTTCGCTGCCACAACCAGACTCTTCCTCACCCTCATGATGGCAGCAGCTCTCGCCGCCTTCGCCACAATGGCCGCCGTTTTCGTGGTGATCGCAAGTTCCCTCGGATGTAGATTCAAGTGTTCCCTTTACATAGCTTTCTGCTGCCTCATTTACGTCGCCCTCTACTCCAGCGCATACCTGAATGCCAGCCTCAGCAAGCGCTGCCTGAGCATCGCCTCCGATACCACCGCAAATCACAACGTCTACACCGTTTTCAGCAAGAAATCCTGCCAGTGCGCTGTGTCCGGTTCCGTTTGCGCTGACTACTTCGCTTGAAACAATCGCGCCATCCTCCACATCAAAAATCTTAAAATTCTCGGTCTTTCCAAAGTGCTGGAACACAGAACCGTTTTCATACGTTACTGCAATTTTCATATTGTTTTCTATTCCTTCCCTGCAATTTCAATAGGCTTCCTATGCTTCCTATTTCACTGCATATTATTTTGATTATACCTTGTTTCTATGCGGTGCGTCAACTTTTATTTTGCCACTTCTTTTACGCGATGCTTCTTTGCCTCATACAAGCTCTCATCCGCATGTGACAGTGCATCCGAAAGTAACAAGTGTTCGGTGCTGTTGCATGGCATAACATAAGTGCCAACCGAAACGGTAATATTATACGCCTTGTCGCTCGACGCATTAAACGCAGCAAATGCTTCTGTGATCTGAGAAACAAATGCATTCTCACAACTGGCTATGTTCTTACAACTGCTTATGGCAGATATACGTGCAAAGCTCCTCATACACGGCAAGCAAGTTGGCCATATCCGCATCCTCTAACTGGATCTGCTTTGCACAGTCCATGATCTCTGCATATTTTTCATAATGTGTTTCATGCACCTGCACACCGTTTGGAAATTTTTATTGGTCTGAACAGAAGAAAGTGTCGGGCTTACCTTTGACGCAACCGCAGAATTGTCATAGCCAAAGACCGCCTGTATATCTGGATTCTGATTAAGAAAAATGGATGCCGCCTCGGTATTTCTTCTTGAAAGATCACCAGTTACAAAGTTTTCTGGATGAAACGCCAGCGTATTGTTTTGCAGAATCTCAAGAAACGCCTCCTTGCGTTCCCTCGCATCCGTATTGTCATCCGGTCCGCCAATCATGCCAAATCTCGTGCATTTTTTGTTTTGAATCAAGTATTCCATCGCTTCCCGGATGCCCTCATAATTATCTGAATTGACGCTCACATAGTCCGGAAACTTCGATGCAAAATTCTTAGAATCCTAACCTCTGGAATTCTTGCCGGAGCACTGATTAAGACTGGTTCTGCTGAAAAAATCGCCGACGTACTCGTGAAAAAGCTTGGCGAAAGATTTGCACTTGTATCCATTGCCATTGCCGCAATGATCATCTGTGCCGTCGGCGTTTTTGTCGATATCTCCGTTATTACTGTTGCTCCGATTGCCATGGCGATTGGCAAAAAGGCGGGCTACAGCAAGCCTTCCATTCTGCTTGCCATGATTGGCGGCGGAAAAGCTGGAAACATTATTTCTCCAAACCCAAACACGATCACTACCGCAGAAGCCTTCCAGATTGATCTGACCTCTCTGATGATCCGAAATATTGTTCCGGCTCTGTGCGCCGTTGTCGTCGCCATTCTTCTTGCCTCTGTTTTAAACCGTAAGAAAGACAACATGATCTTGGACAGTGACCTTGAGCAGACTGAGCAGAAAAACCTGCCATCCTTCCTTGCTGCAATTGCTGGGCCACTTGTTGTCATCATTTTACTTGCGCTGCGGCCACTTTTGGGTATTTCGATTGACCCACTGATTGCCCTTCCTCTCGGCGGTCTGGTATGCATGCTTGTGACCGGCCAGATTCGCCATGTAATTGCCTACTCTGAGTTCGGCTTAAGCAAGGTAATCGGCGTTTCCATTCTTCTGATCGGAACTGGAACACTTGCCGGTATCATCAAAGCTTCCAACCTGCAATATGATGTGATTGCCCTTCTGGAAGTGGGAAATCTGCCTGCATTTTTACTCGCACCACTGTCTGGAATTCTCATGGCTGGAGCTACCGCATCAACTACAGCTGGTTCCACGATTGCATCTCAGACCTTCTCCCAGACGCTTATCGAAAAGGGCGTATCTGCTCTGGATGCCGGTGCTATGATCCATGCTGGTTCTACTGTCATTGATTCCCTGCCACATGGTTCTTTCTTCCATGCAACAGGTGGCTCCGTCAATATGCAGATCAAGGAGCGCATGAAGCTGATTCCTTATGAAGCACTTGTCGGATTGACCAGCACAATTGTTTCGATTCTCGTTTACCTAATCTAATATTTATCTAATATTTATCCATGATTGATTCAATATGAATCCAATTCATTCATGAAGCTGATTCACTCATGTGCTGTACCGTGCGATACAACTTTATTGCGCTGTACAGCACAACTGCATCCCGAAACTTTCTCGGATCATACCCCGTCTGCTCTCGTATCGAATTGAGTTTATATTGAAGACTGTTTTTGTCAATTACTCCCGCCCCTAAAGGGATCGGGGCTTGCTAAAGGTCCCGTTACCCGATAGGTATGATATGACACGAGGCCATATCAGAAGTTTGTAT
>CAVFYJ010000009.1:0-49866 GCA_963626545.1 Acetatifactor sp.
GATGAGCATGTCATCACTGATGAAGGAGAGTTTAGCATTCTTATCGAATTTACCATGGGTTTCCAACTCACGCCACGTAGAAGCTTTGAGATTTTCCTTGATCACCTCCGCTTTTTTCAAAAGTTCCTGCTGTTCCATAACATTTACTACTTGATTTTTCTTCTTTGTGCCTTTAACATTCATTGTATATACCTCTTGTATTTTTAGATTTTACCAACTGGCGGGTCAGTAATAATCTAAATTTACTTGAGGTATTTTTTTGTGTCAATCTCTTGACCTATTTAAAGTATACAGGAAGCTTTCATGATATTAATCGCGTGCGGTGAGTTGGCATTGCCAATCACAACTCCAATATTGCAGCGCTTCTGCATTGCTGTCCTTCCTTGTTTTTTACTTATCCTAACAATCCGGCCTCTTTCTTTGCTTTTTCCACTGCTGCCGCGAGATTATCCCCGGCACGTTCCATCGCATCAAAGATTTCCTTCTGCTCATCCTGACGACCTGCCGCCTCACTTGTTCCAGTCAAAATACTTGTCTTTTCATCCGGTGTAAACTCCTCCTCGTCCTGCACATCAATCGCAAAGGTAAGCGGATCAAGCTTGCTCAATTCTCTTGCGATAAATCGTGCAAACAACCAAGAGCCGTACTCGTTTGTGTGGGTCATATCGCCCGGATGGAAATACACGCGGCTGGCTTCTTTTCCGTTTTTCTGAATCAGATCTGCGGCAAACTTATGAAGATCAATGACTGGAACTCCCGTTTCTTCTCCTACCTCAAAGACTGCCTGCGCATGTTCTGCTAACAGATCATTGTAGGTGCCATCGTCCTTCCAGGTGTTGCGGGCAAGCGGTGTTACAAGAATCGGAACGCCACACAGTCCGCGAATCTCATTGACATAATTCATCAGATTTTCTTTATATCCAGTCTGTGCCTGTAAATGCGCAAGCTTCTGATCATTATGGCCGAACTGGAACAAGCAAAAATCACCCGGACGGATATCTTTCTTTACGATGTCATAGTGACCCTCCTCGCGGAAGGTTTCGGCGGTCAATCCGCTGTGTGCCTGATTGTCAACGGCGGTGCTTCCTCCGATAAAGTATGCAAGGCACTGGCCCCATGAGCTGTAGCAACCACCCGGCACGTATGGCTTTGGACAGGTCTGATCGGTAACAGTGGAATCGCCTGCCAGATAAACTGCCGGAATCTTTGTCTGCGCGGACAGTTTCTCTGCTGCCATACCGACGCTCTTTAATTTACTCAGATCCTCACACGCTACTGCAAAGCCAATCTTTGTGATCGGCATGCAATCCTTATGAAAACGCGGAATCATCTCGCCAAAGTGCAGATAAAGTGTTCCCTCAATCACTTCGCCTGCCTTTCTCTTTCCGAGTCTTAAAAGCTGTTTTCTTCCGGCAAATACAAATAGTTGCTCGACCTCTGCCGCGGTTTCGATCTTGTATGTGATGTAGTAGATGCCTTCGCCGTCTGCATCCGCATAGTAGTCGGCTACCTGTAAGCCCTGTGTGTTTTCGCTGCCTTCGCCGCCTTCCTCAAAGCCGTCTCCGAGTTCTGGGATGTAGTCTGCTGCCTTTGTGTCGAGTGTGGTAATCATTATCGTTGTCTCTCTCCTCTTATTTTTCATATTTTCACATTTTCACAGCATCTTGACCGATTTCATGTCGGTGTCGATACTGTGATTTGTGTGTTTTTTCCATTTTTGTCTCTATAATACTCCCTTTTTCGTGTTCTTGCAACCGCCTTTTAACCGATTCCTGTGCAAAAAAAGACAGATACCAACTTTCGTCAGTACCTGTCTCTATCGTTATCAATTCGTGATCTTTAAGAAACGACGATCTTCTTAAAGTTCTTCTTGCCCTTCTTGAGTACGAGTCCCTCTGCTGGAATTTCATCCGCTGCAAAGCTTAAGCGAATATCGGTTACCTTCTCGTCATTTGCACTGACACCGCCCTGCTCAACTGCACGACGTGCCTCGGAACGGGACTTTGCAAGACCAGCCTTTACAAGCAGGCTTAAGATGTCGAGCTTTGCGCCTTCACCCTCTGCAAAATCAGCTGCGCTCAGTTCAACTGCTGGAATCTCAGCTGCATTTCCAGCGCCAAACAATGCCTTTGCTGCGCTCTCAGCCTTCTTTGCCTCTTCCTCGCCGTGAACCAGCTTGGTCAGCTCAAATGCTAAGATTTCCTTTGCCTTATTTAACTGGCTGCCTTCCCACTTATCCATCTCATCGATCTGCTCAAGCGGAAGGAAGGTCAGCATACGGATACACTTTAAAACGTCCGCATCGGCAACGTTTCTCCAGTACTGGTAGAAATCGTATGGGCTAGTCTTCTCCGGATCAAGCCATACAGCGCCAGATACGGTCTTACCCATCTTCTTACCCTCAGAATTTAACAGCAGCGTGATGGTCATTGCACCTGCATCCTGTCCTAACTTACGACGAATCAGCTCAGTACCACCGAGCATGTTGGACCACTGATCGTCACCACCAAACTGAAGGTTGCAGCCGTACTTCTGGAACAGCATATAGAAATCGTAGCTCTGCATGATCATGTAGTTAAACTCAAGGAAGCTTAATCCACGCTCCATTCTCTGCTTGTAACACTCAGCGGTCAGCATTCTGTTTACGCTAAAGTGCGGTCCAACCTCTCTTAATACGTCAACGTAATTTAAGTTTAACAGCCAGTCTGCATTGTTAACAAGCATTGCCTTTCCGTCAGAGAAATCAATGAAACGTGCCATCTGCTTCTTGAAGCACTCTACGTTGTGGTCGATGGTCTCCTTTGTCATCATCTTTCTCATATCGGTCTTACCGGATGGGTCACCGATCATAGCAGTACCGCCGCCAATCAGCGCAATCGGCTTATTTCCTGCCATCTGTAATCTCTTCATCAGACAAAGTGCCATAAAATGACCTACATGAAGGCTGTCTGCTGTCGGGTCAAATCCGATGTAAAATACGGCCTTTCCGTTATTTACAAGATCGCGGATGCGCTCCTCGTCAGTTACCTGGGCAATCAGCCCTCTTGCTACTAATTCTTCGTAAACCTGCATGATTTTTTCTCCTTTTCTGCGTTTTTTATTACTTTCGCCTGAGAACTTTTACACATAATTCACGAATTGCTCCGCTGCTTCGCAGCTCTCGCAATTCTACAGCCATTCGGACTCGGCTGATTTCCCTTGGAAATCGCCTCCTCCTCATGTCTGGGCGGGGCATACCCCTGAAATTACAAAAAAAGCCCCCGTCCTAACAAAAGGACGAGGGCGAAATCTCGTGGTACCACCTTTCTTCACAGCCTGCTCACACAAACTGCCTTTCAAGTACACGCATCCTGTTAAAACAGCCAACTTGCGAATACTCTGACGGGATAACGGCTGCCGCGCCGCTGCAGTCTACTTTCAAAACAATTCCAACACAACACATTCAATATTCATTGCATTCGAAACTGCTGAGTTCAATGCAGAGCTCAGAGAGGTATTCCCCATAAGCTTCCCCTGCGCCTCTCACCTGCCGGCTGCTCTCTGTCGGTTTCCCTTATGCGTACTTGTTCTCCTCAACGCTGATATTCAGAGTATAGCAACGTACCTAAAAATTGTCAAGGCTAAATTTTTTCCACAACGCGCGATTTGGTTACCGTTCACGGGGCATAACCTAAATCAGCGGCGAGACGAGTTGCTTTTACGAGGCAATCCCGTGTGGGAGCGGGCTTACGCAGTAACTAAGATAAGAAAGTGCGTAGAAGGCGCCGCGGGAACAAGGGTTGCCGACAAAACAATCGTCGAACCGCCTTCGTAAAACTTCGCCCCGTGAACAATAACCAGTACCACTTGACGACCCCACCTCTTTCGTATAAAATACAAACGTTTTTAATCCTTCGAAACAACTTTTCAAGTTTAAGTCTAAAGCAGGAGGTGCATTCTTATGATTACTTGTAGAGATGTCTGCAATTTGCAGTTAGACGGCATGGAACTTTTGACCGGCGAAGTGGGACTAGACCGCATGGTCTCCTGGACCTATCTGGTTCAGACAACGCCTTACGCCGACCATATGAATCCGGGCAATTTCGCCCTGATGGTGATCGACTATCTTCGCTTTGATATGGATACGGCCTATGATGCAATGATTGAGTTAAACACGCTCGGCATATCCGGCCTTGCAATCTCCGTTGTCGATGACAAGGAAATGATTCCAGATCGCATGATTCAAAAAGCACTTGCGCTAAAGCTGCCCCTTTTTTATGTGCGCTGGGAGGGAGCAACCTTTGTCGACATCGCGCAGAGCATCGGTGAATTGATTTTTGAGACAGGCGTAAGCAACAAGCGAACGGGCGACTATCTCTACAACCTGCTGTTTGGCTATGAGGTCAACGACAAGTATATTGAGAAAATCTCCGCTCAGTTTGGCCTCACCTTTGACCGCCCATATCGTGTTGGAATCATCGTCATCGACCGAAAATATGGTGTCAATCTGGAGCAGGACGAGCATACCTATACTTATTACATGGATTGCCTGAATCGCGAGGTCATCCACATGAAGAAACGCCCAATGTACATGCGCTTTTTGAATAAATTTGTCCTTCTATTTGAAGAAACTGAAGATAAAGAGACGGAGCACCAAATTGAAAAAATCCTACGTGACCTCGACAGCCGCGCCCAATTTGTCGGATTGATTCGAAGCACCTGTATCCTCGGTGCCGTCTACACCAAACCAGCCGACTTTGGAAAGAGCTATCAAGAGGCAAAAAATCTGATTCCAAAGAAGGATCTGCTGCCAAACCCTACTGGAAAAAAGGTATTAAGTGCAAGCTCCATGGGCATTTATAAGTTTCTGTTTAACAGTGGCAATCATCAGGAAATCCTTGATTACTGCAATGAAAAATTAAAGAAACTGGAAATGTATGATAACACAAATGGTTCGTTTTTAATCGACACATTACTCAATTATTACATGTCCGGCTTTAACATTGGAAAGACCGCTCAGATGATGTTTGTTCATCGAAATTCGCTCCAGTATCGTCTTAAAAAAATAGAAGAAATATTAGAAATCAGTCTGGACAATTCCATGGCCTGCCTCGATCTGGTCAACTGTATTCTGGTCAAAAGACTGATGTTTCAATAATCCATATGAAAATCAAATCCGATGTATACTGTGCAAAATTCACAGTCAAATTGTGCATTTTAAACGTTGAAAAATCGTTTGCAAGGGTTTAATATACGGACTATCAGCAAAGGCGCTAGAGAAAAGCTTCAAAAAGCTTCTCCAGCGCTTCTTTTTATAGCTTAAGCTTATGATAGCTATCACATGCTGATGAAGATGCACACCATGGATTTTAAGGAGGGTTTGATTATGAGACTTAAAAAAATAGCAGCAATGGCATTGACAGGAATTCTAGCAATCTCATCTCTGACAGCCTGTAGCAGTTCATCCAAAACAAAAAATTCAGATACCGCTTCTGGTACCTCTGATAAGAAGGTATTAAGAGTCGGAATGGAGTGTGCATATGCACCATTTAACTGGACACAGGATTCCGATACCACACCAGACGGCAGCAAGGCCGTAAAGATTTATGATTCTGATTATTATGCATATGGCTACGATGTCGCAGTTGCCCAGAAAATCGCAGATCAGTTGGGCATGGATCTCGAAATCCACAAGGTAGAATGGTCTTCCATCGGCATTTCCCTTGATGCAGGCGATTACGATGCGATCATCGCAGGTATGGGCAAGACCGCAGAACGCGAAGCCTCCTATGCATTTACTGATCCATATTATTATAGAGACAACTGCATCGTTGTAAAGAAAGGCGGCGAGTATGAGGATGTAAAGGGACTCTCCGATCTTGCCGGAACCGGATGCAAAGTTACGACACAGCTTGGCACTGGATGGGTTCCGCTGATTGACCAGATTGAAGGAGCAAATGCCTCCGGTAACTTTGAAACTACCTCAGAGTGCTTCATGGCAATCTCCAATGGAAGCGCAGACGTATGTATCGTTGATCTTCCAACTGCACAGTCTGCAGCACTGACAAACGATGATATTACGATTATTCAGCTCGATGAAAACGATGGCTTCACTGGCGATGATGAGATGGTAAACGTTTGTATTGCAACCAGAAAAGATGACACCGAACTCAGAGATCAGATTCAGAAGGCAATGGATGACATTGGCTGGAATGATAAGGCTGAGATGGATAAATTAATGAGCACCGTTCTGACACAGCAGCCAGCAGCCAATTAACAAAACCGTTCACGTCAAAATAAAACTTGCGCGTAAGCCGGGTAGAAAAACAGCAAAAGTGAGGTAGCGATATGATATTTGAAAATCCAACGAATTCCATTGAATGGATGGTATTTCTGGCGCAGAAATATTCAAGCATGTTCATCAAAGGCACCTGGATTACGCTGTATATTGCAGTGATCGGAACACTGTTTGGATTTGTGCTTGGATACGTTGTCGGAATCGTCAACGATATTAAAATCAATGAAGGTGACAACATTGTTAAGAAGCTTCTGATTCGCATTGCGAAAATCATCTTAACGATTTATGTAGAAGTATTTCGCGATACACCAATGATCGTACAGGCCATGATCGTTTACTTTGGCATCCGCCAGATGGGCTTTTCCGATCTGACACCAGTCGTTGCCGGTATTATCGTAACCGTTTTAAATACCGGAGCTTATATGGGCGAGACCGTCCGCGCCGGCATCAGTTCCATTGATCTGGGCCAGCGCGAGGGTGCCTGGGCGATGGGTATGTCTCCATTTAAGACAATGATGTACATCGTGCTTCCACAGGCTTTTAAAAACATCATTCCCGAGATGGCAAACACGTTTCTAACCAACCTGAAAATGACCTCCGTCTTAAATGTCATTGCCGTTCAGGAGCTGTTCATGGCAGCAAAGACCGTCGGCGGAAATTACTACAAATATTTTGAATCCTATCTTGTCATCGCCGTCATCTACTTTGTTTTATGCTTTGTATTTGACAAGCTGTTCAAGCTGATTGAGAAAAAGATGAAGGGCAAGACCGATTATGCACTCGCAGTCGAGTACATAGAAAATCAATAAAGCAAAGATGAGGTGAAACATATGAGTGAGACCATTATTTCAATTCAGGGCCTGAGCAAATCCTTTGGCGATCACGAAGTATTGAAAAAAATCGACATTGATGTAAATGCCGGAGAGATCATTTGTATTGTCGGTTCCTCCGGTTCTGGAAAATCCACACTTCTTCGCTGCATCAACAAACTCGAGCATCAGACCACCGGAAAGATTCTCTACCACGACAAGGAAGTTCGTGATGTCCAGAAGGAGATCAACGAATACCGCTCCAAAGTAGGCATGGTTTTCCAGTCCTTTAACCTTTTTAATAACATGACCGTGCTGGAAAACTGTATGCTTTGCACCAGAAAGGTCCTCCATCTGCCAAAGGAGGAGGCCTTCAAGCGAGCCATCGCCCATTTAAAAGACGTTGGCATGGCACCTTACATCAACGCAATGCCCTCCCAGTTATCCGGTGGACAAAAGCAGCGTGTTGCGATTGCCCGGTCTCTTTGCATGAATCCAGAGGTGCTTTTATTTGACGAGCCGACCTCCGCTCTCGATCCTGAGATGGTCGGTGAGGTACTAAATGTTATGAAAAACCTTGCAAAGACTGGTCTTACGATGATTATCGTCACACATGAGATGGCGTTTGCAAGAGATGTATCAACCAGAACGATTTTCATGGATTCCGGATATGTTGCCGAGGATGCTGCTCCTTCTGAGCTGTTTACCAACCCGAAAAATCCAAGAACCCGCGAATTTCTCAAGCGCTATCTGGCAGGATAAAGGAGGCTGTTATGGAAAATTTTGTCGTTACATTTGCACGAGGCTTTGGAACTGGTGGCAAGGTGATCGCCTCCAAACTCGCCAAAGATCTTGGCATTCACTGCTATGAAAATCGTATCCTGACGCTTGCAAGCCAGCTTAGCGGACTCGATGAGGATGTCTTTCAGCAGGTCAATGAAAAGATGCGAGAAACAGGAGGCTTCGCCAATTTTCTTCGCGGACTGCCGCGGGCAAAGAACTACATATCCCGAAATGAGGTGTTTGTATCGGATGATAAGCTATTCGAGTATCAGAGCCAGATCATACGGGAATTGGCCGACAAGGAATCCTGCGTGATCGTGGGAAAATGTGCAGACTATGTGCTGCGCGATCATCCAAATGTGGTCAGCATCTACATCGAAGCGCCGCGTGCCTTCTGCGTGGCTCGCACGATCAAAAATATGGGTGTCACCGAGGAGGTTGCGAACGCCACCATCGAGCGCACCGATAAATTTAGGGCCGATTATTATAAATATTATACACATGGAAATTATTGGACGAACCCAGTCAACTACGATTTAACACTCAACAGTGAGCGTGTCGGCGTTGAAAATTGCGTAAAGACAATCGAACAATATCTGATTATCAAAGGCATCATAACAGCAGATATGATTCATCCTGCTGGAACCATTGAATAGAGATTGATGAATAAGATTGCATTGATTGGATTAAATCGATTGGATTAAATCGATTAGATTAAAATTGGATTGAATCGAAATGAATCGAAAATAGGAGGAGCATTATGAGATTAGCAGACACAGGTTTAACCGCACAGGATATCAAGGATAAAGTAAACAAGTACATGATCGAGACCTACGAGCGAATGGATTTTCTTTGCGAGACCGCAAAGGATCAGTACATGTACGACGAGAAGGGTGAAAAATATCTCGACTTCTACGCTGGAATCGCCGTTAACTCCGCCGGAAGCTGCAACGATAAGGTAGTCGCAGCCGTGATCGACCAGACAAAGGATGTCATGCATACCTTCAACTATCCATATACCATCCCACAGGCACTGCTTGCTGAGAAGATATGTACCACCATCGGAATGGACAAGATTTTCTTCCAGAACTCTGGTACCGAGGCAAACGAGGCGATGATCAAGATGGCTCGTAAGTACGGCATCGAGAAGTATGGTCCAAACAAGTATCATATCGTCACTGCAAAGATGGGTTTCCACGGACGTACCTTTGGTGCAATGTCTGCAACTGGTCAGCCTGGAAATGGCTGTCAGGTCGGATTTGGTCCGATGACCTACGGCTTCTCCTATGCACCGTACAATGATTTACAGGCCTTTAAGGATGCCTGCACGGAAAACACCATCGCCATCATGATTGAGCCAGTACAGGGCGAGGGCGGTGTTCACCCGGCAACACAGGAATTTATGACCGGCCTTCGCAAGTTCTGCGATGAAAACGGAATGCTTCTTTTGATTGATGAGGTTCAGACCGGCTGGTGCAGAACCGGCAAGGTCATGAGCTATATGAACTATGGCATTAAGCCAGATATCGTCTCCATGGCTAAGGCACTCGGCGGCGGCATGCCAATCGGCGCCATCTGTGCAACCGAGGAAGTTGCAAAGGCATTTACACCTGGTTCCCATGGAACAACCTTCGGCGGTCATCCGGTATCCTGTGCCGCTGCTCTCGCTGAGGTAAATGAATTATTAGACCGCGATCTGGCTGGCAACGCCGCAAAGATGGGCGAGTATTTTAAGGGCAAGCTCGCTGCTCTCCCTCACGTAAAGGAAGTAAGAGGCCAGGGCTTGTTAGTTGGTGTTGAGTTTGATGACACAATCAATGGCGTTGACGTAAAGCATGAGTGCCTGCACAGACACTTGTTAATCACCGCAATCGGCGCTCACACCATCCGCATGGTACCGCCGTTAATCATCACCGAAAAGGACTGCGATGAGGCATTTGAGATCATCAAGGCATCGGTTGAGGCTCTTTCAAAATAAAAGAAGTATGGAAAGATGGAAAAGAGTCAGTAAAGGGGTATGAAAGAAGTATTATTAATGAAGTATTGAAGTTGGAGTAACGATTTAGGAGGCGATTACCATGAACAGTTTTTCTTTCACAATTCCGCAGAATATTGTGGTCGGAGCCGGGAGCTTAAAGCGCCTCCCAGAGCTTGCGAAAAAGCTTGGCAAAAGCAAGGCTTATATCATTTCCGGTCCTCATTTAAATAAAATTGGAATGGTTGATAAATGCAAGAAAGCCTTAGCTGAGGCTGGAATCAAAAGCGATGCTTTCACTGAAACAGAAGGCAATCCAAGCACAGAAACCGTTGCAAAAGCAGCCGCAGGCTTTCAAGACAGCAAAGCAGATTTTATCGTTGCCTTTGGCGGCGGATCGCCGCTTGACGTGGCAAAGGCCGTTGCCGTAATCGCAACCTACGGTGGCAATATCGCAGACTATGAGGGTGGCGGCAAGGTGCCTGGACCGGTCGTTCCGATGATTGCGATCCCGACAACCGCCGGAACCGGATCTGAGGTGACTGCCTTCTCTGTTATCACAGACCACAGCAGAAATTATAAGCTTACCGTTGTCAGCAACGATTTGCTTCCAGCCTACGCAATCCTTGATCCAGAGCTGATTGCCACGGTTCCACAGGGTACGGCGGCGGCCTGTGGCATTGACGCAATGGTTCATGCACTGGAGGCCTTCATCTCCAAAGCAGCCTCCCCATTCTCCGATCTTTTTGCAAAGGAAGCGCTGCGGCTGATCGGTGGCAGCATCCGAGCCTACGTTGCCGATCGCTCAAACTTAACAGCCTGTGAGGCAATGTTAACCGGCTCCTTGTTTGCTGGAATCGCCTTTTCTCATGCAAGACTAGGCGACGTCCATGCGATGAGCCATCCGGTAAGCGCCTACTTTGATGTTCCGCACGGTGTGGCAAATGCGATTTTGCTTCCAACCGTTGTCGAGTACAACATGACCGACGCAAGTGAAAAATACAAATACATCTACGATTGTATCTGCGAAAAGCCGTTATCCGATGATGCATTTGCACCTGAGATGCTTGCCGCAGAAATTCGCATATTAAACGATGAACTTGGCATCCCATCCTCCCTAAGTGAAGTGGGCGTCGATAGCAGCCTGTTTGACAAGATGGCAGACGATGCGATGAAGAGTGGAAACATTCTTGTCAATCCCCGTCCGACAACAAAGAAGGATATCTTAGCATTATACGCACAGGCATTTTAAATTGCTTATCTCTATTTCCCCTGTTTTTCCATAGCAAACGGGAGGCCACAAAGAGCCTCCCGTTTTTATCTTTGACCTTCCAGTCCAGTTTTTTGCTTCAAACTTTCATTTCAGTCTTCTTTCTCGCTTTATGTTTTGCTTATTCTTTCTCGCTTATCATTCCTTGGAAATATCCATTCCGAAGTACTTTTCAGACAGCTCGGTCAGTGTGCCATCCTTTGCCATCTCATCAAGAGCATCGTTTACGGCATCCAGCAGGGTAGCGGTGTCATCGCCCTTGCGAACCGGAATTGCAATTTCCTCTACCTCATCGGTATAGGTTGCAATCTTAACATCTGCTTCCGGATGCTCTTTCTTGTAATCATTAAATACAACTTCTGCATTCAATGTTGCATCAATACGCTTAGAAAGTAACAGTTCAATGGTCTGGTTCAGATCATCAACACCGGTAACGGTTGCACCATATGCCTCTGCCTGTGCTGCATAGGTACTAGAAATGGTATTTGCAGTCTTTTTTCCATTTAAATCTTCCATAGAAGAAATCTCATCGTAGTCACCGCGAACGATAACAGCAGTCTTATTATATGCATATGGTGTAGAGAAGTTGTATTTCTCTGCACGCTCATCTGTCACGCCAACACCATTTACCATGATATCGTAGCGACCTGCATCCAGACCTGCAAGCAGTCCATCCCATGCGCCCTCAACAAACTCAACCTCTACGCCAAGCTTCTCAGCGATGTTCTGTGCCACCTCTACGTCATAACCAACCAGATCATCATTCTCATCATGGTAAGTCCATGGAGCCCAGGTTCCCTCCATTGCTACGATAATGCTTCCACGCTCTTTAATCTGAGCTAAAAGATCATCTGCTGTCTCGCCAGTTCCGATCTCGGTGGATACCTCTTCGCTTCTAGCTTCAGTCTCAGCTTCCTCACTCTTTGCTTCTGCACTTGTATTCTCTTCGCTGCTTCCTGCCTCGGTATCCTTGGTCTCTGCCTTTGTGGTAGTTTCCTTTGTCTCCTCAGCAGAAGTCTTTGCTGCTGTTGTGCTCTTATCAGATGCACTCTTTGATGAGCAGCCTGTCAGTGCGGCAGATGCAAGCACCGCTGCGGTTAATGTGCATGGAATTAATTTCTTAATTGTCATAGTATTTTCCTCCTCTTTATTTTTATTTATCTTCATCATCTTCTTGAAAGATACGCAAAAATGCCTTCGTGCGTTCTTCCTTCGGATGCTCAAAGAACTCCTTCGATGGTCCCTGTTCCACAACCACACCCTTTTCCATGAAAATCACGCGATTGGATACAGTTCGTGCGAAGTTCATCTCATGGGTGACAACAAGCATGGTCATTCCCTCCTGCGCAAGCTTTCGCATAACGGCAAGTACCTCAACCGTTAGCTCTGGATCGAGCGCCGATGTTGGCTCATCAAAATAAATAATTTCTGGATTTACGGCAATCGCCCTCGCAATCGCCACTCGCTGCTGCTGACCACCAGAAAGCTGGGACGGATAATAATCGCTTCGATCTTCCATGCCAACCTTCTTTAATGCCTCATGTCCAATTTTGTTTGCCTCATCCTTAGGCATTTTTCTTCCGACAATCAACCCTTCTGTCACATTCTGCAATGCTGTTTTGTTGGCAAACAGGTTGTAATTCTGGAACACAAACGCCGTTTTCTTTCGAAGGCGCGCAATCGTGCGCTTCGGTACCTTATGTAAATCGATCGTCTCGTTATCAAACGTCATGGTTCCGCCATCTGCCTTCTCTAAAAAGTTCAGACAGCGAAGAAGTGTCGTCTTTCCCGAACCACTCGGCCCAAGAATCGCAATCACATCTCCCTTGTTGACAGAAAGGCTTACATCGTGAAGGACATGTGTCTGACCAAATGACTTTTTAATGTTTTTAATCTCCAGCATGTGTTACCCTTCCTTTCTGCCATAGTAGCTTAATTTTTTCTCACCGATACTCTGCAGCTTTGTCAGAACAGTTGAGAAGATCAAATAAATCAGACCGACCTCCAAATACAGCAAAAGTGGTTCATAGGTTCTTGCTACGATCTGCTGCGATACCTTAAACATTTCCGTTACGGTAATGGTCGCTGCCAAAGAAGTATCCTTTAACATGGAAATCAATGCATTGAACAAGGACGGAAACGCAGTACGCATCGCCTGTGGCAAAACGATTCGAAAAATCGTTTGCAGATAGGAAAGACCTGCACACTGTCCTGCCTCCAACTGACCTGACGGAACCGATTCAAGTGACGCACGAACTGTCTCAGCGCCATAGGCACCTTCATTTAAGGCAAATACAATCACCGCTGCCAGAAATGGCTCAAGTACAAGACCAACATTCATCAATCCAAAAAACACAATAAACAATTGGACGATCAATGGCGTACCACGAAAGATCCAGATATAAAAGCGGCAAAGCTGCTTTAATACCTTTATGTTGGCAAACTGCACCAACGCAACTATGACTGCAATCACCATCGCTAACGAAAAAGCGATTGCGGTTAACGGAATGGTGACGGTCAGGCCGCGAATGAACATCTTTGGGAAGGAGTCGATAAACAGATTCCACAATCGACCACTAAACATAAAACACCCTCTTTTCTTTTTTGGTTAAATAATTACGCGGCAACCCGCAGGCCGCCGCGCAAAAAACTTTTGAAAAACCTACTTCCCCGATAGTTTAATAGATTTTTCCCGATATGTCAATAAAATAAAATCTTCTATTTCTCGTATTTGTTGTATTTTCTTATCCACCATTCACGGAACATAACTTAGATTGCCGACAAAATAATCGTCGAACCGCCTTCGTAAAACTCCCCTGTGAACCCATAACCTCACACCTGATACCAGACAAGAATGAGCACAACGCCGATTACAAAGAAAACACCTCCGGAAACAAGCAGTTCCAGACTTCCGGTCTGCTTTCTCTTCTCGCTCTTTTCAAGCTTATACTCAAAGTAAGAAGGCATCCGCTCTTTCTTTCCGTTGATTCCTTTTCCCGGAATAAACATGTGTGCTGCACGCTTACATGCATATCCCAAGATATCAAATGAGCCGGAACCAGAAATCCATACCAGACCGCCAACACACAGTACGAGCAGTCCGCCCATGGAAAAGCCGTCGCAGACCGCCCGAAGGCGGTCTGCTGTGGTTTCGGCCCCAATGACATTTCCGATCAGCATGATCGCCATGCATAAGACAAGCGTGACTGCCATACTGATGATCAGACCTTTTTTCTTCAAAATATCTCCTTACTGTACCTGCTTCTTGTACGCCTCGAATTCCTTCTTTGTACAGCGCACAAAGTGACCCGGGCATACCTCACGAAACTCTGGCTCTTCGGTCGTGGTCTCGTGATCGGTTAACGGGTTGTAGCGGATACGCTTTCTTCCACGCTCTCCCTCCGGATCCGGAAGCGGAATTGCAGACAGAAGGGACTTTGTGTACGGGTGAAGCGGATGGGCAAACAACTCGTCGGAGGTTGCTAACTCGACCATGTTTCCAAAGTACATAACGCCGATACGATCGGAGAAATATTTTACAACGGAAAGGTCATGCGCGATGAAGAGAATTGTCATGCCCATGCTCTCACGAAGCTCGTTTAACAGGTTGATGACCTGCGCACGGATGGAAACGTCCAGCGCGGAGATTGGCTCATCAGCGATGATTAACTCTGGCTTCATGACAACGGAACGTGCAATACCGATACGCTGACGCTGACCACCGGAGAACTCATGCGGGTAACGACCTGCATGCTCTCTTACAAGACCAACGGTCTCAAGCATCTCATAAACCTGCTCGTCGATATACTTCTTGTCTTTTACGCCCTGAATCTTCAGACCCTCAGCGATGATCTCGCGAACGGTCATACGTGGGTCAAGGGATGCAACCGGATCCTGATAAATCATCTGGATTCTGGTGACTAACTTAGAGCGCTTTGCGTGCTCTACCTTTTTGTTGTACTCTTTTTCAAGTGCCTGCTTGTCCGCGCCGGATGCAGCTGCAATCTTCTTGTCGTACTCTTCCTTAAGCTCCGCAAGCTCTTTTACCTTGTAATCATCGTTGCAATGCTTGTGATCATGCTTTGCCTTCACGATCTCTTCCTTCAGCTTTGCGATCTTTGCATCGCACTCCTTAATGGAAGCTTCGTAGCCGGACGGCTTCTCGGAGGAAAGTCTCTTCTTTTCTGCCTTCAGTGCTGCGATCTCATCCTTGTAGGACTGTGTACCAGCTACGATACGCTGTCCCTTGAAATAAACGTTTCCTGAGGTGGCATCATACAGCTTGATGATGGTTCGTCCGGTGGTGGTCTTTCCACAGCCGGACTCTCCTACCAGACCGAATACCTCTCCCTTTTTGACATCAAAAGAAACGTCGTTGACTGCCTTCTTTACAAAGCCGCGCTTGCCAAAATACATGGACAGATGCTCGACCTTGAGTAATGTATTATCCGATTCTTTTACGCTCATTGTGTTACATCCTTATCCTTTCTTCTGTTTCGCATCTTCTCAATTCGCTCCAGCACAATCTTCGGCGGATCAATCTTCGGTGCGTCCGGATGCAGCAGCCAGGTTGCCGCATAGTGTGTATCACTGATCCTATACATTGGCGGCTGTTCCTCAAAATCAATCTCCAGTGCATACTTGTTTCGATCAGCAAATGCATCACCCTTCGGCGGATAGATCATATTCGGAGGCGTTCCAGGGATGGACTCTAACTTTTCCTTCGTATCCAGATCCGGAACGGAAGATAAAAGCGCCCAAGTATACGGATGCGCCGGGCTGTAGAAAATATCCCTTGCGGTACCAGTCTCGACAATCTTTCCTGCATACATAACGGCTACGCGGTCTGCCATGTTGGCAACAACGCCGAGGTCATGTGTGATGAAGATAACGGACAGGTTACGCTCCTTCTTTAAGTTATTGATCAGCTCCAAAATCTGTGCCTGAATCGTAACGTCAAGTGCGGTGGTCGGCTCATCACAGATCAAAATATCTGGATTTGCGGTCAGTGCAATCGCGATAACGATACGCTGTCTCATACCACCAGAAAACTCAAACGGATACTGACTGAAACGGCGGCGAGGCTCATCAATACCAACGCTTTCCATCAGCTTGATGGCGCGCTCCTTTGCCATTTCCTTTGTTACCTTATAGACAGACTGAGATGCACACTCCTTTAAATAATCCACAATCTCAACTGTCCTTGCTGCATAATCTACCGTCTTATTCTCGGCAATCTGTGCCTCAAAATGTGCGATCTGCTCCTCGACTATGTCGGAAAGATCCTTCTTTGCCGCATCGAGATCGACAAGGCTCATCGGGATTACCTGCCAATCTGGTGTCTTTCCCTTTGCTACCTTTCTCTCATACTTTGCAGTCTGAGCGGCAAAGCGTGCCTTTTCCTTCTCGTTCTTTCCAATGCCGTCAAAGTACATGTTGACGGCATAGTCGATACTCGTTCCAAAGGTATGAGTCAGACCATCCTTTGTAACCTCAAGTGGATCCAGACACTTTGCGACAGCAGCCTTCATGCGTCCACATGCATCCTGCACACTCTTCTTTTCAAGTGTTCCCTGTACGTGTGGAAACTCCGCCTTTAATACACTGACTGCTTCACTTCTGTGCTTATCGGTTTCGGAAGCACTGTTTCGTACTGCCTTCTCGCACTTTGCAAGAAATGCCTTCATGAAATCATCATCGAGCTTCTTTCTTGTCATCGCGTTAAGCTTGTCTACTGGCATATCCGGAATCTTGTCTTCCACAAATGTCATGTAGTAGCCAAGTGTGAAGGTATTCGGAACCGGACGCTCGCTTGCGGTCTTCATGATCGCCTGCAGCTTTTCAATCGGCTCATAGAATTCCTTGCAGGACTGCTTCGGCTTCCATGCTGACATTAGACTGCTTAACTTCTGTGCATAAGACTTCGCCTCATCGGCAGCCTTTCCAGCTACCACAAACGGGCTGCATGCACCCTCTGCTGCATGGACTAACTCACCGATCTCATCCTTCACGTCAAACTCGGTGTTGGTGCGAATGCGAAGAAGCACGTTGTCTGCTGCGGATACAAACTCCTGTGCATAGGAAAGTGCAGCGGTATACTGACTCTCTAACTCACAGTGCTTTAACTCAAATTTCTTGAATTTCTCAATGTCTTCCTTTGCAGATGCTTCTCCGCTCTTTGCGAGCTGGTCGGTCAGCGATGCAAACATCGTATCCATCGCTGCTTTTCCCTCTCTTCTTGCTGCCTTATTCTTTAACAGCATCGCCTCTGTCAGCTGATTTCCGACACGCATGATCGGGTTTAAGCTAGACAGCGGATCCTGAAATACCATCGCAATCTTATCACCACGGATACGATGGAACTCATCCTCGCTGATCTTCATCAGATCCTTGCCGTCGTAGAGAATCTTTCCACCCTCTACGATTGCATTTCCAGCAAGAATACCCATGATCGCACGGCTAGTTACGGATTTTCCAGAACCAGACTCACCAACAATGGCGAGTGTTTCTCCCTTATATAAATCAAAACTGATATCCCGAACAGCCTGAAGCTTTCCGCTGGCGGTTCTAAAGGATATCTTTAAATCTCTGACGCTTAATTTCTTCTCTGCCATTATTCATCAGCTCCTCTCAACGACGGGTTGAACGCATCTCTAAGTCCATTTCCAAACAGGTTAAAGGAAATCTCAAGAAGTGAGATAAACAGCGCCGGAAACAGAATAATATGCGGATAAGTGGACAGGTAGGTCTGACCGTCGGAAAGCATGGTACCGATGGAGATCATGCCGCTTGTCTGAAGATTGATAATACCCAGATAAGAGAGCAGTGACTCACTAAAGATAACGTTCGGAATGATCAGGATTGTACCTGTGATGATGGTACCAAGGGAGTTTGGAAGTACGTGGCGGAAGATCAGACGCTTGTCGTTTGCGCCAAGCGTACGTGCTGCCAATACATACTCGGAACCCTTGAAACGATAAAACTGGGTACGAACACGGCTCGCAATGCCGATCCATCCGGTCAGGACGAATGCGAACAACAGAGAACCAAGCGCACCGACCTTATTTGCTAAATGCAGCTGGAACAGTGTTGCAACTACGATAAACGGCACGGATGCCAGAATATCGGAGATACGCTCCAAAATTAAGTCGACGGCACCGCCGTAGAATCCCTCAATAGAACCGTAGATAATACCAATGATAAAGTTCAAAATGGAAACGGAAATTGCAAGCAGGAAGGAAAGACGCGCACCGGATGCCAGACACGCAAAGATATCCTGTCCATGCTGATTGGTTCCAAACAGATGATGCGCATAAAATCCGTTGTTGTACTTGTAGTATTCCTTGTACAGAACACGAACCTTATAACCTGACTGGTTCTTGGCTGCGTACACATACCAGGTAGAACCATCCTCACCGCCGTTATCGGACTCCAGCTTTAAGCTGTCGTACTTTGCAGCGTTTTCCTTTTCACTTGTCTTGTATGCCGGTGTGTAAATCGGATTTCCATCCTCATCATGCTCCTTTGTCTCACCTGCACTAGACGGTGTCTTATCCTTTAACTCATACCACAGATTCGCACCGCTTCCAACTGCTACGTATGAAGTCTTATAGTTTTCTGGAAGTGGATAGATAACCTGAATTCCAGTCTCATTCTGGTACTGCTGAAGATTCTGGTACTGCTCCTCACTTAAATCGGCGTAGACAAAGCCCACCTGATCGTAGCTGTCTACCTTTAATTTGTAGGTGACACGACCCGTTGACTCGTCTACAGTTTTGCTGATCACCTTCTTGATCGGGGACTCACCCGTCTCAACGGCGATGGACTGGTAATAATCGTATCCGGCCTGTGTCTCGGTTCTTGTCGAGCATCCATCCCAGCCAAGCCAGGAAAACAGCGTGCTCTTTGGAAGAACCATCTTATAATAACCATCGCGGAAACTTACATCATAATTGGAAATCGCCGGAACGATCATCGCAAATAAAAACAAAACCAGAATGATCCAAGCTGCGATTACAGAAGACTTATTCTTGCAAAAGCGGCGGAATGCATCGCGGAAATAACCGACCGGCTTTGTCTCAAGCTTTTTATCATGAATCCGGCCGTCACGCTTCGCAAGCTGAAGCTTTTCAACCGGTATTTTTTTCTCTTCCATTTCTATCACCTCTCTCCCATCTTGATACGCGGGTCAATGAAGCCGTAGCTAAGGTCTGTTACAAGACCGCCTACCAGACCGATCAACGTATAGAACATCGTCAGCGCCATAAAGAAATTGTAATCGCGCACATAGATTGAGTTGACATAAAGATTTCCGATTCCCGGTACAGAGAAGATCTTCTCGATAACGAGGGAACCATACAGGATACCGATAAATTCACCAAGAATCATTGGAAGAATCGGCACCATCGCATTTCTCATTGCATGTCTGACAACTGCCTGTCTTCTTGTCAGCCCCTTTGTTCTTGCAAGCAGCAGATACTCACCAGTCAGAACCTCTGCCAGCTCGGCACGTGTAAATCTCGTCAGGCTGGCAATCGTTCCAAACGCCAGAGAGATGACCGTCGGCATCATCGAACAAAACATCGTCCAGCTAAAGAAGCTTGCCTGATCCTGTGACGCAACGGTCAGAGAGAACCAGCCAGTCTTAAAGCATAAGAAATACTGTACAACGAATGCATACACGTAAGACGGTACAGAAATTAATAACATAACAACAGTAGAAATAACATGATCCTGCCACTTATTCTTCTTTAAAGCGGCGAAGATACCAAGTGCAATTCCGACCGGAACAGCTACAATAATGGAATATAAGTTTACAATTACCGTGTATGGGATCTTCTGCAGGACAATCTTTGATACTTCCTGTCCAGAGTAGAGCTGCTCGCCCAGACCAAAATCTCCGTAAAAAAGAATGTGTTTCCAGAACAGCATGTACTGCACCAAGATCGGCTTATTGTAGCCCATTGCCTCACGACGCGCAAGAATCAGCTCGACGTCACGTCCCTGTTCCTTAACAGCCGGCAGCGGCAGCAGCTTGATCAGGATAAAACACATTGTTGTGATGATAAAGAATGTCATAATCATCAGTAAAATTCTCTTAACAACGTACTTTCCCATATTTTTTCCTTCCTAAACGAAAACTTTTCAGAACGATTCAAAACCACATTCACCAAAAGCAACTTTATAGGTTTCTGGCTTCTGAATTGTTCCATATTCTGTCAAAACTGCGGCAGGCAACCGATGGCTGCCTGCCGCCAGATACGCTTTATTGAAAATTCGATAGCGATTTAGAATCAATTAATAGGTCAGAGAACCCTTAACAGCTTCCCACTCGGTATCATCATAATCAAAGGTATAGTATTCAATACCACCAAACTCTACCAGATCAATATACTGATCAACAGCATAATCACCCTTCTGAGAAACTAAAGAACCGCTGTTTCTGTAATACAGAGGTGTAGTGGTATAGTAGGAAAGGAATGCATACTCAAGCTTTCCAAAGATCTCTGCCTCGGTGTCATAGCTGTAATCTGCGAATGCATCCAGTGTTACAGAACCATCATCAGAAGTCAGAACGGTATTGATATCGCCATCTGCCCACAGTGCCCATGTCTGAAGCGGCTGAGTGAAGGTAGCACCATCAACATCGATTACAACGTTGATTGCGCTGGTATCAAAGCCATACTCCATCTGCTGTCCGCTTCCGTCAGAAGCATCACAGTAGCACTCATACAGAACGGTCCATGGAGAATAAGTTGCACCACCCCATGTAGTGAAGATCATATCTGCTCCACCAGAGTAGTTGGTCTCATAGTAGTCCGCATCAACAACCATCTTCATAGAAACCTTGCCCTCAAAGCCAGTTCCCTCGCAAGCAGCCTCTAAGCAGCTATTTAAGTAGTTGAACATCTGAACATAAACATCATCAGACTGATATACGCGAAGCTCGATCTCTACGTTGGACTCGCCATCATACAGACCATCAGCAACACACTCATCGTATGCCTGCTGCATTACAGACTGTGCATAGGAGATATCGTATCCGGTGATTGCCTCGTAAGCCTCATCCAGATCCTCATAATCGCCATCCTCACCCCATGTCATGCCGTACAGGTTACACAGAGCTTCCTTTGCACCATCGCTGTCACGATAGGTAGCGCCGGTGTATGGATCGTATACATACAGGTTGTTTAACATACCAAAACCAGCAGAACCAGCGGAGGTATAAGCTGCTGCGAAGGTGTTACGGTCGATCGCATAGGAGAATGCCTTTCTGAAGTTCAGGTTGGTTAAGATCTGAGTTCCTCTCTCGGTAGTCTTTGCCAGATCGGTGTTGAAGGTCAGCTTTGTGGTGTAAGACTGTGGAGTGTAACGGATGTAATCACTAGAACCATATGTGGACATATCAGATGCAACAAGGCTGACATTGTCAAGCTCGCCATTTAAGAATGCCAGAAGTGCGGTGGACTGCTCTGCGATAACCTGGCAGGAGATGTTGTCTGCCTGATACATTCCAGTGTGCTTTCCATCCTTGTAACCAAACCAGTTGTCGTTTCTGGTGAAGGTGATCTGCTTATCCAGCTCGAAGTAATCCAGTCTGTACGGACCATAGGACATGGTGGTCTCTGCGGAGGTACCATAGTTGGTGGTGATGTTTACGATATCATCAGAATCAGCGTCTACCTGATCACCGTTGGAGTTGAAGTAAGTCTTGCAGGACTCCCACAGATCCTCATATACCAGGTAAGTAGAGCTTAAGTTGTACGGTACATAGTAGTCTGGAGAAGATACCGGGCTTGTGGTAACGAATACGATCTCGTAATCGCCGGTCTTGAAGATACCTACGTTATCAAAGCTGTAATCAGACTCGTAAGCCTGCATTGTTCCAACATAATCAGCTGCATTATCTGCATATGCGCAGCCTGGCGCTAAATAGGTCTCATACAGATACTTACCAGATACATAAGCCTCGTCTGCGTTCTCATCCTCAACAGCCTCATCACGGATTGGGGTCTCATCGGTAATGGATACGTACTGGGAACCGTCCTCTGCTGTTACGTTCCAGAAGGAAGTTACATCAACATACAGCTGGGACTCGTCGCCGCCGTTTGCCAGATAATCCTCAACGGTCTCGCCTAATGCGTTGAAAGAGGTTCTGCCCTGGTAAACGTAATTCTTTGCGCCGTAGATCTGGAAATCACCAGCGTACAGAGAATCGGCACGTCTGTTTAACATGATCGGGTCTAACAGCTGCTGATAGGAATAGATGTAGCTGTCTGCATTGATCGGAGTTCCATCTTCCCAGCAAGCATCTGGATTTAAGGTAATCTTCCATGCCTTTGCAGTGTCACCCTCTTCGATGCCGTAAGAACCTACGTACTCAGAAGTAACATCAACTGGAAGCTCAGATGCAAGATCGCATCCAATAGCCCATCCGTCCTTGGTATCATTCAGGTAGAAATTGTAGAATCCACTGGTGATCTTGGATACAACATAACTGTCATCCGCTGTTTCCCAGTTTACAGTACCCCACTTCATGTTGGTGGTACCTGCAATGTAATCGTTGTAGGTATATACCTTCTCATCGGTATAATCCTTGCCTTCTTCACCCTTGTAAAGGTTGTAGTTTAACTCTCCTGCTCCATCTTCGCCTTCCTGAGTGGTAACAGAACCTGCATAGACGGTGTTGCCGTCGGTTGTGTATTGCTGATCTTCTGTCTCATCTGCCCAGCTCATAGAACCCATAGCGAGTACCATAGCTGCAGTCAGAGCGACACTTAAAGGTCTTCTCGTCATCTTTGTTTCATTCCTCCTTTTACTGATGCGAAGCATTAATGTGCAAAAGGTACATGCCCCTAGCTTTTCAAGCCTCGTATTAAATTTTATATTACTGGATACCCAAACTTTTGTCAATGTTTTTATTGGTTTTTGCCAATATATAAGCCAGTTTTTGAGCGATTATTTCCATGTTTTTCCATGAGGGCGGCTCGACGATTGTTTTGTCGGCGCCCCTTTCGTTTACGATCCTCAAATCAACATCTCCGCCGCAAATACAATCACACAGCAGATCACCGCCACGAGAAACATGCTGACACCCTTTCTCGCGGCAACAATTCCGGCCACGAGTGCCAAGATTCCAGCGATCGGAACAGCCGTGGTCTCGATGATTGCCGGAAAGGTCATAACCGACAGCGTTACATACGGCACATAAAATAAGAATGACTTTAAAAATGGATTTTCAATTTTCTTTCGGATCAGTGTCAGCGGCACCGCGCGCACGGCAAAGGATACAAGCGCAGACACCAGGATGTACAGATAAATATTATGCTGCATCGTTTTTATTTTCTCCTTCCTGCGTTTCGTCCTTCACTGGAAACAGCACGGCGGCAGCTCCTGCGATTACGATAGTTAAAATGATGGTTCGCATACTAGAAGACCATTTTGCGGTGATCGGCAGCCAATTCAATAAGCCACTTAACGCAAAGCTGATCACGACAACGCCGCCTAAGATTTTGTTTTTCTTTGTCGGCGGAATGACGATCGCCAAAAACATGCCATACAGTGCGACACTAAGCGCACTGACAGCAGAAGCCGGCAGGATATTTCCCGCGACGATTCCGATCGCCGTGGCGGATGACCATGCCGGCAGTGCGAGCGCCATTGCTCCATATGTATAGAAGGGATTCACATTTCCAGGTCTTACGATGGAGATTCCAAAGATCTCGTCGGTGATGCCAAAGCCCACTACGATGCGGTGAATGAGCGGTGCATCCGGTGCAAAACGTTGGCTTAACGCGCAGCTCATCAAAAGATATCTTGCGTTTGTAATGAGGATGACAAGCGCCATCTCGATATAGGGCGCTCCTGCCTCGATAACGGTAAATTCTGCATACTCGCCTGCTGACGCATGGTTGAGCATACTTGATAAAAACCCCTGAAATGGGGTCAGTCCTGCTTTTCTTGCCATAATTCCTAGTGAAAATGCAACTGCAAAATAGGCAAGCGCAATGGGGATGCTGTCATACATCCCCTTGCTGAATGCTTTTTTGTTACTCATTGTACTGCTTACTGCCAGCCCTTATCCGACCAGTCATGGTCCTTAATGCGCTGATACTCCTCCATGGAAATTTTCAAAATAGTTCCGTGCTTGAAGCCATACGGGAACGAAAATGCGGCGTCACTTCTAACGAATGCTCCGCTTGCAAGGCTGTCTGCAACAAATGGCACATAGCCCTGACCTCCTCCCAGTGAAAGCCGTCCTTACTCAAGCCAAAATAAACCTGCTCGCCGTCCGGAGTGGTCTTTTCTCTGAAATGTACAAATAAATATGCCTGCATCTTTTTCATTTCCTCCTTGTTTTTCTCCTATCATAGCACAGCAAAAATGGAAAAACAATGATGAAAAAACTCCCCCGTGGCTTATTGAAAAGTCATGAGGGAGTGTAATTCACTATTTTTATTTTTTCTATTTTTTAATTATGTCAATTCTACTGGTTATACCGGAAGCAGGCTGCTCTTTTTGAGTGCTGCAAATACTGCCTTTCCAAGTACAATGGCAATCACCATCTTAATCAAATCAAATGGAATAAATGGCATTACACATACGCTGAGCGCATAACTTACGGTACACTGTGCCTGAATGACAAACCATACAGTTCCAAAGAAATAAGCAACTATCGTTCCTGCTACCATTCCAACAAAACTCCAGACGATATTTCTATTTGTCTTTTCCAGAATGATTCCGCTGATGAGTGCGAGTAAGATAAAGGAAACCAGATAACCACCTGTCGGTCCTGCAATCTTTGCAATGCCGCCTGTGTAACCAGAAAATACTGGAAGTCCTACGATACCAAGAAGCATATAAATCAGGTAGCTGATGCAGCCCTTCTTTGCACCGAGCAGATAAACGGTCAGATAAATGACAAAGTTTGTAAAGGAGATCGGAATTGCTCCGATCGGAATGGACATTGGTCCTAAAATGCACATCAGTGCCGCCATGATCGCACACATTGTCATGGTCTCGACAGATTCGTTTCTCATAATTATTTTTCCCTCTCTCTTGTTTTATTTTTTCTCTTGTTTTATTTTTTCTCTTGTTTTATTTTTTCTTTTGTTTTAGCGTTTCTTTTGTTTTATTTTTTGCCTATTATTTTGCTTTTTTCATCACCAAAACGCACCGTTTTCGTCATGAATGGCTGCTTACGCTCCCATTTGTGCTTTTTGCGCCTTCTGGTACTCCGGTGTCACATCTCTTCCGATATCCTCAAGCATCTTTTTGTCGCTTCGGATAGTTGCACAGGCAACGGTGGTCAGCATATTTCCTGTGATCGTTGCGGACACACCAGACTGGAATGCAATCTCGCCATCATTTGTTAGCAGTGCGCGTCCTGCACCAAGACGAATATCCGCCTGTGGATTGATGTAACGGAAAAATGCAACGGTACGTAAGATTTCCGGCTCGGAGATACGCTCAAGGTTCTCAAGCGGTGTTCCCTTAATTGGCATCAGTGCATTGATCGGAATGGAATCGACACCGCACTCTGAAAGGCTCACTGCCATGTCCAGACGATCTTCCCAGGTCTCGCCCATACCAATGATACCGCCGGAACAGACATACATGCCTTCTTCCTTTACCATCTTTAATGTGGCGATCTTTTGCTCATAGGTGTGAGTTGTGCAGATCTGTGGAAAATAACGCTTTGAAGTCTCAATGTTGTGATGATAGCTTGATACGCCAGCTTCATGCAGTCTGTGAAGCTGCTCTCTTGTCAGAAATCCCATAGATGCACAAAGATCAATGCGGCATTCCTTCTTCATCGTCTCATACGCGTGAATGGCCTTTTCAAACTCCTCACCCGTCAGTGCCTTTCCTGCCGTAACGATTGAGAAACGGTCTACGCCCTCTCGCTCGTTCATCTTACAGGCTTCTACGATCTGTTCCTCCGGTAAAAAGCCGTATACCTCGCAGTCTGTGTGGTGATGCGCCGACTGTGCACAATACTTACAGTCCTCCGGACAGCGGCCGCTTCGTCCATTAATGATCGAACAAAGGTCAACCTTGTCTCCTACAAAATGCTCACGAATTTTATCCGCGCCTTTGCACAGGTCATCTAAATCACAATCCAGAAAAAAAGACAGATCATCCTCTCGTGTCAATCTCTTTCCAGCAATAATCTCCTCTGCCAGCTTCTGCATATCCATGTTGTTTTTTCCTCCTATTACAGGCAAATTCGAGTTGATTGTACTCTTTTTCGTTTTGATTGTCAACTCATTTTCGAGTTTTGGTTAACAATCAATCTAATGAATCGGGACAGGCAAAACATTTACCTGTCCCCGATGGTCTATATCTTTATTTTTATCGTATTAATTTACTATAATAAGCTGTAACGATTCCGCGCCACATCTTTATTTTGCTTTCTCGCTTTATTTTGCCTTCTTCTCTCTTTTTATAAAAAGACAGACACATAAAACCACAAAACCAGCAGTCACAAGGATAAGAGCCGGCCATACCGGCATTGGACAGACGCTTCCGCTTATCAGATTAAGTCCCTGATAAAGTGTGTAGATACCGAATACAGAGAATATTACAAATGCGAGTGTATTAAGCAGTCCTTCTGGTGTCTTGCTCTTTAACAGATAGCCAACTAACATTCCAAGAATATCTGCTGCAAAAAGTCCAAGTGAACATGCAATCCATACAACAAATGCGGCTCCCATACCTTCGTTCGCACCAAATGTGATTGCAGTAAGCTGTGTCTTATCGCCAAGCTCTGCTACGAAAAATGTACAAAAAACAGCGAGTGGAGCAAACTGAATCTTTGATTTGCCGCCCTCTTCCTCTTCTTCGTCATCATCACCAGCAATCGTTGTTGCTGCAAAATAAAGGAATGCAAGCGCTGCAATCATTTTAATCAGCCAATCCGGAATGAACTCACTGACAAGTCCACCCGCTAAAACAGCCAGTCCATTTAAGACGAGGATTGCAGCGGCTGTTCCCATGATAATGTCTCTTAACTTATATTTCGAAGTAAGAGCGATCAGCATGAGCTGGGTTTTATCGCCCATCTCTGCTATGAATTCGGTAAAAAACACCTTCAAAAATAACATCATTTCCTTTTTCCTCCTTTTTGTCTCCACAAAGTGCTGTCAGCCGAAAGAACTGCTACTAATAACTGCTACTGCAACTATATTTCTATTTAGCAGCAAAAAAACTCATGTATATCAATCGCCAGCAAATGTATCACACACACTTAAGCTAGTAACTGATATACATGAGTCTCATTATTTACGATTTGCCAGATTCTACTCTCTATTTGATTTCTATCGGATCTTTATCATCTTATCATCTTTATCAGATCTTCCTTCAACCTTTATTCGAATAGAATCAGAATGTTGACAAATCACGCTTTCGCGCTAACTACTCCCTCATGGAATAGAATATTTAGTTTTAAGGTACTTGATAAAGTTTATCAGATGCTCTCAGGTTTGTCAACAATTATTACTCATTTTTATGCCATATACATGATAACAAAGCCCTGAGGTGGATGGCTTTTTATAACTTCGACACTTCACACCCCCGTATTATCAAATTGTGGAATAAAACTATCCTTCGCGGTCTCTCCCTCCTGAATAAAGCCATTTTCCACACCAAGATCAACCGCATAGTCCACAACTTCATCGTACTCCGCTTGCGTGATCGTTCGCCCAAGCTCTGGAAAACGCTTCTCAATCCCAGGCATCGGCGTATACTGGTTCATAATGCTGATGTAAATCGTATCTCCATATGTCTCATAAAGATAGCGAATCGCTTCCTTCGATTCCTCAATATGCCCCGGCAGAATCAGATGGCGCACAATGACACCGCGCGTCATCATCTCCCGATCATCAAACTGTGCTTCTCCCGTCTGTTTTACCATCTGCACCAGCGCGCGCTTTGCAATCTCAGGATAATCCGGTGCATTCGAATACGTTGCCGCAGTTTCCTTATTTATATATTTAAAGTCTGGCAGAAAAATATCCGCTACTTCGTCTAATGTCTGAATGGCTTCAACCTTCTCGTAGCCACTCGAATTATACACGATTGGAACCGTAAGCCCCTGCTTTCTGGCACGCTTTATACTATCGATTACGATCGGAAGATAATGACCTGCCGTCACGAGATTAATGTTGTTTGCCTTCTTTTTTTGCAACTCCAGATAAATCTCGCAAAGGCGATCTTCTGTAATGACTTTGCCAGAATGACCTAGCGCAATTTCCCGGTTCTGGCAGTACACGCAGCCTAAGTTGCAGCCCGAGAAAAAGACAGCTCCTGAGCCCTCCTCGCCAGAAATGCACGGCTCCTCCCACATATGAAGTGCAGCACGCGCCGCCGTAATGGTATTTCCAACCTTGCACACACCCTGTCCGCACGTTCGGTCTGCACCGCACTCACGCGGACACAGATGACAATTTGTCCAATCCATATTTCCAATTCCTTTCTGTCGTTTTTTTTCAGCATTTTTCTTATTGTTACGCTTACTTTTCTTTCTAGCACTCTCTGTCGTTCTTTCCATCACTCTTCCATCGCTCTTTCCTTTAACTTTTTCTTACAATTCAAAAAAAGCGGTTGTGTTTCTCCCAAAAAGCTATATGATAGAATTGACTATGATGTAATGACGCTATTCATGCTATATTCATTTTTCATTTTGTTTTAATCTATTTTATGATGGAGGTGCTGTCATGTATTTTGATGCACATTATCTTTTTGACACCTTCCGATCTCGCGTAATTTTTGTGCTCACTCTCTGTCTTCTTGCCATCTGTTTCGTGCGTCCTGCCTTTGCAGCCGAAACCCCTTCGCCAGAAGATTTTTCTTTGACGACAATCGAGCCAAAAACCGCCGGAATTGTCAGTGAACACGGTCAGCTTACGGTCTCTTCTTCCGGTATTGTAGTTGACAAAAATGAGGCTTCCTTCCAGATTCAGGGCATCAGTACCCACAATCTGGCTTGGTATCCAGAGTATGTGAACATCGACACATTCCGAAAACTTCGTGACGATCTGAATGTCAACACGATCCGCCTTGCCATGTATACGGCAGAAAACGGTGGCTACTGTGTCAGCGATGAGACAACCAGACAGACCATGCTTGACTGCCTGACGACTGGCATCGAAGCTGCCATAAAGCTGGACATGTATGTGATCATCGATTGGCATATTCTCTCGGATTCAAACCCAAATACCTACAAAGAAAATGCACTTGCTTTCTTTGAAAAGATTGCTTCCACCTACGGCGATCTGCCAAATATCCTGTATGAGATTTGCAACGAGCCAAACGGCGATACCTCATGGGCGGACATTCGCAGCTACGCAGTCGATGTGATTGATCGCATCCGCGCTTATGCGCCGCAGAGCATTATAATCGTCGGCACACCTACTTGGAGCCAGGACATAGACATCGCTTCTCAATCACCGATTGATCGGGACAATCTTCTTTACAGCCTGCATTTTTATGCAGCGACGCACAAAGAGGATCTTCAAAACAAATTGAATACTGCTCTCGCAAATGGTCTGCCTGTTCTTGTATCCGAGTTTGGCATCACCGAAGCTTCCGGCAGCGGCACGATTGATACCACAAGTGCTGATACCTGGATGGATCTGTTAAGTCAAAGCAACATCGGCTACATCTATTGGAATCTCTCCAATAAGGACGAATCCTGTGCCCTTCTTCGTTCCTCCTGCACGACAGTATCTAACTGGACCGACGCGGATTATTCCCCTGCTGGGCAGTGGTTCTACCAGAATCAGCAAATGCGCGGCGTGGCTTTGGGCTCCTCCAGCGATGCCTTGTTAAAAACAATGTCTGAGACCGGCGCTGCTGATACACCGACCACGCTCTATGCGACCGATGACTACTGGAGCTTTAGCAACGGCTGCAACGTCTCCATTTGCTGCACTAGCACATGGGCCGATGATTCGATGCAGTACGCAGCCTACGATGTCACTGTATCAAATTCGTCTGCTGCCGATGTTACTGGCTGGCGTTTTCGTATTACTTGGAACGAAGAGATTTCCCCAAAGGAATACTGGTCCTGTGAGATCGGTGGCTCTGGAAACAACCGTCTGTTTATCCCGGTAGACTACAACACGACCATCCCAGCAGGCTCTTCTGTCACCTTTGGAATGATCGTGTATGGAGTCCAGGCACCGACACTGACAAATGTTACATTCGAATAAATCTGAAAATCATAAAAAAGTTATTAAACCTGGAGTTTTCTATGAAATCAAAATACACAAAAAAGCAGCGTATTCTTGCCATCATCGGCATCGTACTTTTAGTCGGACTCTATATTGCAGCGCTCATCGCTTCCTTCTTTAAGAGCCCGACTGCACAGGGATTTTTGTACAGCGCTCTGTTCTGTACCTTCTTCATCCCAATTTTAATTTACCTTTTCCAGTTCTTCTCTGGAAAAACGCGTCCTCCAAAGGATGACGAAGAGTGATCGTATCACTTATCCAGGAAACAGCTTTCCGATTAAAGAGGTCTTCGGACCTCTTTTTTTTCGGTTTTCCTCAATCGCACTATCATCAATATCAATATAATAACGCTCGTAGGCATTTACTACACGCGTCTCATTGTACTTCGACTCTCGTTTGTATCGTCCCCCATAATTGGCGTGTACATGGCCATGCACAAACAAAAGCGGCTTATAGCAATCCATCAGATCCTTAAAAATCTGAAAGCCCTTGTGCGGAATGTCGTCGCCATCATTTAACTGATAGGCAGGCGCATGTGTGACCAAAATATCAAAGCCACCATTTCTGCGCAGCTTAAAACGCATCTTGTTCACACGTTTTTGCATTTCCTTTTCCGTAAACATGTTTGTTCCCGGCTTATAACGCATGGAGCCGCCAAGACCGAGCAGACGCACACCATTAATCTCATAAATCGTATCTTCAATGCAGGTACAGCCTTCCGGCGGTGTATCCTCATATTTCCCATCGTGATTTCCTCTTACATACACCACTGGTGCCTTTGTAAAGGTCGCCAGAAAGGACAAGTACTTCGGATTCAAATCCCCACAGGAGATAATCAGATCCACATTTTCAAGCAGAGACTTATCAAAATAGTCCCATAGTGCCTTCGACTCGATATCTGCAATTACCAGTATTCTCATTCTTACCTCTATTTCCGCCGTATTTTCTTTCAAAAATTGCTTTTCTTGCTTTTTCTTACCCTTGAAATGATTCAAGTTATTCTTCGATATTGTCTACACCCTGAACCTCAACGACGGCCTTTGCGTCCTCGTTTAACTTATTCCAGCGCGGCAGGCTGCCCTTTACGTTATCTGCCAGCCATCTCATGTTAATGATCTCCTCAGGTGTCAGCCAACGGTTCTCCTCACTCTGCACAATGCCTTCCTGTGAGTACAGCACACCGGAAAATGGGCTAAATCCACCCTCCATGATCTGATGCTGCATAAACTCAACCAGCTGCTTTGTCTTTACCGGAACCTTCGGTGAACAGATAAAGTCAACCACGCCGGCAGACATGCCCCACCAATAATTGAGCGCTACGCCATCGCTTCCTGCACTGTCCCATGCACCGTTCTGAACAGTCTCAACCAGCTTTTTGTACAGTGCTCCCCAGTTCCACATAACGGCGGTAAGGTTCTCCGGCTCATCTTCCTTCTCGATATTAACTAAACCAAAATAACGGGATGGTGAATTCGGCACAATCATCTCAAGGCACGATACGAGATTCACACCATTCGCACGGAAATCGTTGATAATCTCCTGCTTATCACGCACCGTCGTCCACTCAAGCTGTACCGTAGCAGTCGGATTTACCATCTTGACACCGATCGCAAATGCGTTGATGTTGGCGATCATACCGCAGATCGGGTAATCGGCCATGTATCCGATTTTTCCATTTTTGCACAGTGCTCCTGCCACCAGACCAGACAAAAACTTTGCCTCAAACAGACGCGCATAATAGGTACGAATACACTGATGATTCGTGTCAACTGAGCAGTTTAAGATCTTGACATTCGGATACTTCAATGCAGTCTTAATGCTGCCCTCCAGAAACTGCGGTGTGGTTGTAAAGATAATACCACACTTCTTGTCGATGGCATCCTCAAGCGTGCTCTCGAGCTCTGCTCCCTGTGAGATGTCATTGTAGGACATCGTCTCTACCTTGCCCTTAAACTGATCCTCTAAATACATGCGTCCCAACTCATGACCGTAGATCCATGCGGAATCCTGTGGATTCTTATCATGTACAAATGCAATCTTAAGATATTTTGTTCCCGGAGAAAGCAGATAGTCAAAGAGATTTTTCTTCGGTGCTTCCTGCGGTTCTGTCTTGATCTCAGCCGGTTTTCCCTTTGCCTGCAGAATAATCTCATCCCACATCTTTGACAGCTCAGACTTAATCTGTGCCGGAAGCTTTTCCTCCAGCTCCAAATCGCACGGATACAGCTCCAGATACATCAAAAATGCATCAGCAGTCGGGATCGGCAGGTGTTCGCCTCCCTTTTCCTTATATGCCTTCTCAAAACGCACATACAGAGAACGTACCTCCATACGGTCATCGTCTGTCCAGTCATAATCCGCCTGTAAACCAATCTTTTCCAGAAAACTACGATAGCTTCCCAACTTGCTAAACACAATATAATTGACCTTTGAGTGCTTATAAAATGCCAGATACTCAAAATACAGACGATTCTCCGGCTCATCCGTTCTCTTTGGAATGATACGTGTCACACTGCCCGGCACACTCGGCGCACCACAGTATTTCATTACGCTGACACGCTTATTGCCCTCTAACACGTAGTAACGGTTCATAAACTCATAGCACTTGATCGGGTCATGGATTCCCTCGTCAAGATGCGCATTGTAAAGCGACTGCCACTTTGCTGCAAACTCAGACTCAGGATCAAGTAACGGCATAAAGTCTGGTGCAAATGCCGTACGTCTTCCTACTGTATACGTTCCCACAATAAGCTCAGATGGAACCGCACAGATTCCTAAGTTTTCCTCTGCCACCACATCTGTATGGGACAACAGCTCCTCAAGTACCTGCAGATACGGATATTTTCCTTCTGACAGGCATCTCGCATAGCTTCTCTCACCTTTTTTGAGCGCTTTCTGATAATCATCTCTTGCCATATTCAGCCACACACCTTTCTTTTTTCTCTCTGATTCCTTTTCTTATTCCTCTTGTTCTCTTGCTTCTTTTGGTTCGCTTGTTGTTCTTGTTGCTGTTTTTGTTATTTTTGTTTCTTTTGTTTGCTCTGCATTTTATTTTGCTTTTGCGACTTTATTCTACCTCATTTTATTCTCTGTTACAAGTATTCTTAAGAAAACCTTTCACTCCCACAAGTGCCGTGTTTTTTCTTGCTTTTTTCGTTGAAACAAAGTATAATAAAATTAACTTATATACTAGGAGGATTCATTTATGAAGAAATTTCGTTTGATTCCTGCATTTGTACTGTCCGCCGCTCTTTTAGCTGGACTGTCAGGATGCAAAAAAGAAACCGAATACTATAATCCAAGCACACAGACAGAGTCTGTATCCGAAACAGAAACACAGGCAGAGTCCAGTACAGAGCCTTCTACCGAGGCTTCCACGGAAGCTTCTACCGAAGACTCCACGGAAGAATCCACCGAGGAGTCTACGGAAGAATCCACCGAGGCTCCTGTTGTTTCCAAAGAACTTGCCGCCGGCGATATCTGGTATGTCAATACCGATTCCCTCAACATCCGCGATTATCCTTCCACCGAAGGAAACAAGATCGGTGAGCTTTACCGCGGTGAAGAGGTTCGCATCGTTGCCCTTGCCGAAAACGGCTGGGTGCAGATTCACAGCGCAACCGCAGACGGCTATGTAAAAGCAGATTTTCTCGTATCTTCTCCAGAGCAGGTAGGTGATGCAGCGGCAGATGCCGCTGCATCTGCTGTGTCAGCATCTGATGAAACTACAGCAAACGCAAACCAGACATCCACAAATGGACATATTGTGTGCATTGACGCCGGACACCAGCAGGCAGGCATCAGCGAGCAGGAGCCAAATGGCCCTGGCTCCTCTGTTATGAAGGCAAAGCTAACCACCGGAACTAGTGGTATTTCAACTGGTCTTGCTGAGTATCAGTTAAACTTAGACGTTTCCCAGATGCTTCAGCAAGAGCTGTTAAACCGTGGCTATCAGGTTATCATGATTCGAACAACAAACGACTGTCCGATGAGTAACGCCGAGCGCGCTGTCTACGCAAATGAAAGCGGTGCCGAGATTTTCGTCCGCATTCATACAAATAGCTCTGACGATCCTTCTGTAAACGGTGCCATGTTCTATGCGCCATCTGCTGCAAATCCATATCTTTCCGCAGATGTGATCTCCGCAAGCAACACGTTAGCCTCCACGATGCTTTCCTTCTACTGCTCTACGACCGGCCTTGCAAACAAGGGTCTGCTGCAGGACGACGGTATGACCGGTATTAACTGGTGTACCATCCCAGTTACGATCGTTGAGATGGGCTTCATGTCAAACCCAGAAGAGGATCAGAAGATGGCAAATCCAGAGTTCCAGGCACTGATCGCACAGGGACTTGCAAACGGCATTGATGCTTACTTTGGGAGATAATCGACTATGGCTGTTCAGGTTTACTACCAATCCATTCATGATATTGTAATCAATGAGCAGTTGCTTTTGACACTTCAACCGAAGCGCCGAGAGCAGCTGCTTTCTTTTCGCTTTGAGGCCGATAAAAAGCGCTGTGCCGCTGCCGGACTGCTTCTTTGGGAGCACCTCTATCATCATCACCCGGAGCGCTTCACCGTCTCCTATAACGCATCAGGAAAGCCATCGGTATCCTATCGGACGGATTCCACTTTCGATGTTCCTGATTCAAATGCTTCCGATTCAGATGTTTCCACTTCGAGTTCATTCACTTGTGCCCCGTCTATTCCATTTTTTAATCTCTCGCATAGCAACGACTTTGTCATGCTTGCGATAAGCGACACACCCGTCGGCTGCGACATTGAGCGTTTGCATAAAGCGATTCTCTCTCACCATGTATTTCACCCAAAAGAGCTTGCACGCCTTCATTCACTGCCCGAAGGCGATACACGAAACCGCGAATTTCTTCGTCTGTGGACCGCCAAAGAAGCATTTCTAAAAGCAATCGGAACAGGCATTGATGCAAACGCTGCCACATATGATTTTAGTAATAAAAATTCAATTTCCCTTGCAGATGGGTCCGTCTGGACGATTGAGCATCAAACAATACCCGATTCTCCAAAATATCTTTCGTGTATCTGCTATAAGCTACCGTAATCCAGTCAGCAACCCGGTCATTGAATGGCCGAGGCATTACGAAATCTACTATAATCTCTTATAAATGCTTGCAATGAGAAAGAATATCATTTACACTGAGATACGGCACTATTGCCACGCAAAAATAAAAGGGGGATGGTTGTTATGACTGCCTACGCACATCTTTTACTGTATTTCTTTTTCTACAGCTTCCTTGGATGGATCTGGGAATCCAGCTATGTCTCCATCTGTAAGCATAAGCTGACAAACAGAGGATTTCTGACTGGTCCGATGCTTCCGATTTACGGAAGCGGTGCCGTCGTAATGCTATGCGCTACCTACCCGGTTCGCTCATCTGACATCGGTATCTTCTTTCTAGGCATGTGCGCCGCCACACTGCTCGAATATGTCACCGGTGTTGCTATGGAAGCACTTTTTCAGGTTCGCTACTGGGACTACAGCGATAAGAAGTTTAACATTCAAGGTCACATCTGCTTAAGCTCCTCGCTGGCATGGGGTGTGTTTACGCTTCTTTTAATCCGCATTGTCCACCCATACGTAGCCTCTCTTCTGGAGCAAATTCCACAAGCCGTATGCTTTGGTGCACTTATTGTAATCACGATTGTATTCTCGGTTGATTTTGCATCCTCCTTCCATGCTGCGATGGATCTTCGTCAGATTCTGGAATCGCTCACAAGTCTCAAGTCCGATGCCGAAAAGTTGCGCGATCACTTTACTGTATTGACCGATTCCGTCAGCGAAACACTGCGCGACAAGCTTGGCACCATAAAAAAGCCAGAAAATGCCCATCTCGAGGAGTTTCAGGCTTCTGTTACCGAGTATCTTGAAAAGCTCTCCGCCCTTGTTCCAAAGGAGAAAGCTGCCGATGTCATTCGCCTCAAAGAGCGTTTTGCCTACTTAGGTGAGATTAAAAGCTCCATTACAAAGCGCATGGATTTTCGTAAAGTCATTCTCTTAAAGGGAAATCCAATGTTAACCTCCCGCAAATATGCGGATGCGCTGAATGCCTTAAAGGAGCAGGTTGGGCTGAATAAGAAAAAAAATTAAAAAGATCTGATTAAAAAAAAGATGGCACACAGATATCAATGTGTTCCATCTTTTTTCTAACGATTCAAATATTTTTATTTACCCGATTCTCTTTGGCTTACAGGAACAGCCAATTCCAAGTCCGCCCGGTCCAATATGACACGCTACACCGAGAGACAGATCATCGCACATAACTTCCATTCCCGGGAAGGCTGCACGGATTTCCTCAACCCAAGCTTCGGTAACCTCTTTTGCCGCACTCGTTGCCGCTAACAGATACACCTCACCAGCCGCATATTCCTTTGCAAAAACAGTCTCCAGATCATGCTTCATTGCATCGATCATCGCATGCTTTGCCTTCACGAAGCCTCTGCACTTCTGGAATACATCGAGCATACCGACATCAAACTTTAAGATCGGCTTGATGTTTAACAGTCCGCCAAGCATCGCAGATGTCGCAGACACACGTCCGCCTCTCTTTAAATATTCCAGCGTCTCAACTGCCACATAAACAACAGTCTTCTCTCTATATTTCTCAAGTGTCTCCTTCACTTCCTTTGCACTGCATCCCTGCTTTACCAACTCGATCGCGTCAAGGACACTTTGATGAAGTGGTGTTGCGACACGACCATTATCTACAACAAACACACGCCCCTCATACTCATCCTCCTGCGCCAGCATAGACGCTGTGGAGCATGAACCAGACAAGCCACTGCTGATCGGTATGTATACGAGCTCATCATACTGCTTGAGCGCCTCATCCCACATCTGCATAACCGCCTCCGGAGACGGCTGGGACGTACTGACCTTTGCCTTGCCCTTCATCTTCTCAAAGAACTCAGCCTGTGTCAGATTCACATTTTCATAGTAGCATTCATCATCAATATAAAATGGCATCGGCAGCACAAAAATTCCCTTCTCCTGTGCCTCCTGCTGTTTGATACCGCTATGGCTATCAGTCATAATACCAACTGTTTTCAATGTATTTCCTCTCTTTTCCCATCTGCCTTCCTTTAAGCGCTTGACAGATAATTTGAGCTTGCTTTATAATAAAGTGTAATATGAGCGCAATATTTCACTTCGGGTAACAAAGCTTTTAACCCTTATTTTTTATTATATCATCTCCCCCCGGTGAAAGAAAGTCTTTTTGCGCGGAAACGAGGATTTTTATGAAACATTATGACATTATTATTATCGGTGCCGGTCCGGGTGGTATTTTTTCCGCATATGAACTGGCAACCAAGCGATCGGATTTAAAAATTGCCGTTTTTGAGGCTGGAAATCGTCTTGAAAAGAGAAAATGTCCGATCGACGGCAAGCGCATTACCAAGTGTGTTCACTGCAAGACCTGCGCTATCATGAACGGTTTCGGCGGAGCCGGCGCATTCTCCGATGGAAAATACAACATCACAAACGAGTTTGGCGGTACCCTTTACGAGTACATCGGCAAGCGAAAAGCCACTGAACTGATGGAGTATGTTGATGATATCAACATGGCCTACGGCGGCGAGGGCACTCATCTGTATTCCTCTGCAAATTCCAGCTTTAAGCGCGTCTGTCTGCAGCATAACCTTCATCTTCTTGAGGCATCGGTTCGCCATCTTGGAACCGATAAGAACTATGAGGTTCTGGGAAATCTCTACAACCTGTTAAAGGATAAAGTTGACTTCTACTTCCTGACACCAGTTCACGATGTAAAGATCATGGATGACGGCAACTATGAAATCGTGACGGATGACGAAACCTACACCTGTGAGAAATGTATCATTTCCGTTGGACGAAGCGGAAGCAAATGGATGGAACAGATCTGCCACAACCTTGAAATTCCGACCAACTCCAGCCGTGTTGACATCGGTGTGCGCGTTGAGCTGCCAGCCGAAGTCTTCTCTCACCTGACTGACGAGTTGTACGAGAGCAAGATTGTTTACCAGACTGAGAAATATCAGGATCGCGTGCGTACTTTCTGTATGAACCCGAAGGGTGCTGTCGTTACCGAGAACACAAACGGCATCATCACCGTAAATGGTCACAGCTACGAGAATCCCGCAATGCACACGAAGAATACAAACTTCGCACTGCTTGTCTCCAAGCATTTCACCGAGCCATTTAAGGACAGCAATGAGTACGGCGAGAGCATCGCTCGTTTATCCAACATGCTCGGCGGCGGCGTTATGGTTCAGCGCTTTGGCGATCTGATCCGCGGCCAGCGAAGCAACCCGAAGCGTATCGCAGAGTCCTTCTTAACTCCGACTCTCGATGCGACACCGGGCGATTTAAGCCTTGTTATGCCAAAGCGTATTCTTGACGGCATCATCGAGATGATCTATGCACTGGACAACATCGCACCTGGTACCGCAAACGATGATACCCTTCTCTATGGTGTCGAGGTTAAGTTCTACAACATGGAAGTTCAGATCGACAATCATCTTGAGACCCGCCACAAGAATCTCTTCGTAATCGGTGACGGCAGTGGTGTTACCCACTCCCTGTCTCACGCTTCCGCGAGCGGTATTTATGTTGCTCGTTATCTGCTTGGAGAGAACGAAGAAAACGAGTAAAATACATTGAATGCCCCACGCTTTTATGGTTATTCCATGAAAGCCGGGGCATTTTTTATCGCCGATTCTTTCTTGTGTTGATCAGGCAAATCAATATCGCGGCCGCAGTGCTTGCAAGCGTTGCTAGTATCCCCGGCCCTACGATCGCCGCTGGAACTGCTGATCCACAGCTACTCCGATAGGCGATCATATTGACTGGAATGAGCTGAAGTGAGGAAATATTGATTACAAGAAACGTGCACATCTCATCTGATGCGGTATCTGATCTCGTTTGATTTGTTAATTTTTGCTTTTCTAATTTTTGCTTCTCTAACCTTTGTTTTTCTAATTTTCGTTTTTCTAATTTTGAATCTTTACTTGATTCTTCTTTTCCCTCGTCTTTTAATGTTTCATTCGATTTTACTTCACCTTTTAATGTTTCATCCGATCCTAATTCATCTTTCAATGCTTTCAGTTCCTTCATCGCTACCAATCCCGCCGGAGTTGCCGCCCAGCCAAGACCTAAAATATTCGCCGTTAAATTCAGGCAGATCGCATTCATCGCCGGATGTCCCTCTGGAATCCCCGGAAATAAAAATCGCACAACTGGATGCAAACATTTGGACAGCGCCGCCTCGATGCCACTTCGCTTTGCAATTTCCATCAGCCCGCACCAAGCACCAACCACGCCCGCCATTCCAATGCACAGCTCCACTGCTGCTTTTCCCCCTTCAATTAATGCGTCATTTACCGCCGCCATCTGCCCAGTTATCATCCCCCAGACAATTCCAAGCACAATCATTCCTGCCCATAAAAAATTAAGCATACAAACCTTCATCTCGCATTTTGCAGTCTGTTCACTGCTATCCTAATCCAAAACGAAAGATTGTATGCCTTCTTAATTGTTTCTATTATTGTTTCTATTGCAATTTACTTTATTATGATACGATTTCATTTGCCTAGCTACCGAATTATTCATCTTCTGACTTCAGTAACGCCTGATAAATGTCTCTCTTGCTCACACCGCGATCCTTTGCGACCTGCTTCATCGCTTCCTTTCGATCCATATCCGCATACAACGCCATATGCTCCTCAATCGTCATCTCTTCCCATGACTGCTGCTTTTTCTTCTTTAAGCTCTCAATATCCACACCCTCGATAACCAAGACACACTCGCCTCTTGGCTCTTCCTCGTCACGATAATGGGCCAATGCACCGTCAAGCGTATCCGCATAGACGGTCTCATGCTTTTTGGTCAGCTCGCGGCAGATGCGCGCCTTTCGCGATCCGAGTGCCTGAACAAGTTCTTCTAACGTCTTGACCAGATGATGCGGTGCCTCATAGAGAATGATCGTCCTCGTCTCATCCTTTAATTCCTCAAGAACCTGCGCGCGCTGCTTCTTGTCCGCCGGAAGAAAGGCTTCAAACGCAAACCGTCTCGTGGAAAGTCCCGACATGGTAAGCGCTGTGATGCAGGCTGCCGGTCCCGGAAGCGATGTCACTTTAATTCCAGCCTCGTAACATTTTTGCACGAGTACCTCGCCTGGATCGGAAATGCCTGGCGTTCCCGCATCGGTAATGCAGGCGATATTTTTTCCATCTGCCATAAGACCAACCAGATAGTCAGCCTTATCGTATTTGTTGTACTCGTGATAGCTTGTCATCGGCGTATGAATCTCAAAATGATTCAACAGCTTCTGGCTGTTTCTAGTATCCTCTGCCGCAATGAGATCGACTTCCTTTAAGGTGCGCAATACACGAAACGTGATATCCTCAAGATTTCCAATCGGTGTCGCACACAGATAAAGCATTCCTGCCATAGATTTTTCCTTTCTTCTTACAATTACTAGTCACTTACCCGGTCATTGAAGACCGAAGATTCTCACGCTGTTTTGCGAATCGACATACTTAAAGCCTTCCATGAATCCTTTTGATCTGGTCACTCTCCTGCCCGTTTTCATCAAAGAGAAACAAAGGAGCCTCAACACGAATCTGCGTGTTGCCTCCTCTTACGCCTTCGATCAAAACAAGATTTGCCTCCTGCGAACGCTTCGGGTGAACCATGCATACGCGTCTTGGCGACATGCGATACTGCTTCATCAGACAGATGATATCCCCAAGGCGATACGGTCGATGCACCATATACATGCGTCCACCCGGCACAAGTACCTGCATGCCCTCACGAATCACATCCTCTAGGCTACAAAGAATCTCGTGGCGCGACACAGCCTTACTGTAATCGCCGCCGACAAGACCACTTCCACCTGCCATATACGGCGGATTGACCGTCACCACGTTGAACGCACTTTTTCCAAACAGTTCCTTCGTATTTTTCAGATCGCCGCAGACGATCGACACTTTCTCTTCCAGATGATTGAGCGCCACGCTTCGCGCCGCCATCTCGGCGACCTCCTCCTGAATCTCCAGCCCGGTAAAATGCGATGCCTTTGTCTTCGCTGTCATTAAAATCGGAACGACTCCGGTTCCGGTGCAAAGATCAAGCACCTTTTCCCCTTCCATAGCTCTTGCAAACCAGGAGAGAATGACCGCATCCACACCATAGCAGAAGCGCCCCGGATGCTGAATTAACATCAGTCCGTCGCGCTCCAAATCGTCCAATCGTTCGCCTGGCTTAAGTGTTTTTGGCTCACTTGTCATTCAGCTTAGACCGCCCTTCTCTCTTGTCAAGCTTGTCCAGATTTTCAAGCTCTTTTAATTCCTGATCGGACAGCTGTGCTTTGTCTTTTCTTCTATGCGGACGGAATTTGAGCTGAGAAACTTTATAGTTTCGAATTTCCTTCTCGTCCTTATTCACGGTAACAATAACCTTTACCTCCTGACGAAGCACGCTGACGCTGGAAACCTCACCTTTCAGACCGTCATCTGTTGTCACATAATCGCCGACACCCGGCAGCTTGCTGTTTAAATACTCGTAGGTTTCCTCTTCGTTCTTTAAGCAGCACATCAGTCGTCCACAGACACCGGAAATCTTCACCGGATTCAAGGACAAATTCTGCTCCTTTGCCATCTTGATGGATACAGGCGCAAACTCAGATAAGTATGAATTGCAGCAAAGCGGACGTCCGCAGCTGCCGATTCCACCAATGATTTTTGCCTCATCGCGCACACCAATCTGGCGCAGCTCAATACGCGTGCGAAATACCGATGCCAGATCCTTTACCAGCTCACGGAAATCGACTCTTCCATCTGCCGTAAAATAAAAAAGGACCTTATTGTTGTCAAATGTGTACTCCGCGTCGATGAGCTTCATGTCTAGTCCGTGCTTTGCAATCTTTTCCTGGCAGATTTTAAACGCATCTTTTTCCTTCTGTCTATTTTCATCTGCGATTTTATCGTCCTGAGGGGTGGCAACGCGAAGCACTGGCTTTAACGGCTGAAATACCTTCTCCTCGTCCATTTCCTTCACACCAAGCACGACATAGCCGTACTCCACACCTCTTGCTGTCTCTACAATAACATGCATTCCCGTTGTAATATCCATATCAAGCGGATTAAAATAATACACCTTTCCGGCTCTGCGGAAACGCACACCGATGACCTTTATCATGATACTCCCAAACCTTTCCTATTTCTGGCACTCTCTGATCGTCAGCCACAAAAGCTCCAGCGTTAGCTGGAAATTTACATTTGCGTCCAGTCTGGCTGACGCGGTATTGATGGCCTCCAGAATGCGGTTGATCTCATTATAACCACATGTCTGGGCAACCTTGCTGATCGCGCGGTACTCCTCTGCAAAAATCAGAAGATTCGGATTCCTCGTTGCCTTAAAGATCAGAATATCCCGATACCATATCTGCATAAAGCCAAAGCAGTCCTTGATGTTCAGCTTATATTCCTCAAGCTTTGCGATGTTCTCAAGAAGCTCCGAGAACGGCATCTTCGAGGCAGTCTTTAATAACAACATGATCGTCTGAATCATGGAATTAAAATCATCCGACTGCGCTAATTTCAGACCCTTTCCGATATTTCCCTGCGAAAACTTTTCAAGCGTTGGAATCTTATCCTCATCCATGCCATTTTCTCTCATGTATGCTGCAAACGCATCCGACTCGACCGGTTTCATGTTTAAGACAATGCTTCTTGAGAGAATTGTCTCAAGCATGGATGCCGCATTTGTTGTAAGAAGCAAAATAATGCCGTAAGCCGGCGGCTCTTCGATCGTCTTTAAAAGGGCGTTCTGCGCCTGCACAGACAATTTCTGTGCCTCGTCCACAATGTAAATCTTATATGGACTGCTATATGGTTTGATCTGGATGTCCCCGATGATCTGCTCTCTGACGTCATCCACACCAATTACGGTTGGCTTCTCATGCCCCGGAAAAATCACATCCGGATGATTGCCACTCAAAAATTGTGTGCAGGAATGACATACGCCACACGGACGCTTATCCGGCTCTGCCTGACACTGAAGTGTCTGCGCAAATGCCTTCGCTGCCGTCATCTTTCCAAGGCCTTCCTCACCGCTTATGACATAGCAGTGTGACACCTTTCCGGAAGAGATGGCATGTAAAAAATGTTCCTTGATCTGTTCATTTCCGATTAATTCTGAAAATCCGCCTGCGTGCATATCAAAATCGCCTCCCATCGTATCGATCCATTTGATCCATTTTCCTCTGTATGAACTGCATTTATCATAGCACAACTTTCGTAAATAGTCTATAATCTGTACTTGATAAATAACTTATCTATTTCCCAACTCCTGCTTAATATACGCTAACACCATATCGAGACACGCCTCCATATCCTCGTTCGGGAAGCGCCGCGTAATCTTTGCCGCCTTCAGATTTTCCTCAGAAAAATCAGCCTGATCTGCGAGGAAGCGTCTGCACATCTCTTCATATTTCGCTGTTTTCTGGGTGCGCTCTCTTGCGATTGCACGCTCAAGGCGAATTCCGTCCTCCACCTCAAGGTACACCGGAATCATCGCTTCTTCGCCAAAATAGGCACGAAGCGGCAGATAGGATTCGAGTGTGCCGATTGTCATGTAAGTTGAGTTTTCATCAAACTGCCCATCATCAGCTGTCGCATAAGTCCAGTCCCCATACACCGTGTGATAGATGCGCTTTTCAATGATTTTTCCTGCGCTTTCCATGCGTGTGATCTCCTGATCTGACACAAAGAAATATTCTCTTCCATTTTCCTCGTGATCACGGATTGGTCTTGTCGTGTAAAGTATAATTTCCTTTGGCGATGGATTCAGTCGTTCCTTCACCTTTTTATAAATCGTATCCTTGCCAGATGCACTTTTTCCCATAAAGTAGATAATTTTCATATCTTTTTTCCTTTTTGTTTTCTATTTTTTCATTGACCTGTTTCCACGTCCATGCGGTACGTCAGCTGTTGGTGCTTGTGGAATTTAACACAATACGTATCCTCTCTCCTGTCTCGTCCTCCATGCCGTACAGCTCCATGCCACTTTCTTTATAGTATCGGACAAGCTCAAGCAGCTCGGCACTGATTTCCTCTCCTGGCATCAAAAATGGGCAGCCCGGCGGATAGACGTAGACCGTTTCCGCACTGATTTTTCCTTCTGCTTCTTCAAGCACCATCGGAATCGTTTCTGCCTCAGCTGCCTCGATTGGAAGCATGGCCTGCCTGAGTGGCACAAAGACGGGTGATGGCGTAATACAATCTTTTTTCTCCCAGAAAAGTGTACCATTTTCTAACTCATCATTGATTTCGCTAAGTGCCGCCTCGAGACGTGAAAAACCTTCCTCGATATCGGTCAGCATCGTCATCAAAATCACATAATCCGGCACTGACATCTCAGGCTGAAGGTGATAGCGGTCACGCAAAATTTCATGCAGGTGCCTTCCTGAATTGACATATCCCCTCGCACCAAACACAATTTTTGTGTAATCCACAATGGGAAGATTCTTATCCACCTGACAAGGCTTATTTTGATTTACCCTCAGTTGTTGCTCTTCTATTTGTTGCGCCTGTATTCGCTTTGCTTCCATCTCGGGATACAAAAACCACAGATGCTTCCAATCTTTACTTCGCTCATAGAAAAGCTGCAAACGATTTGTCAGCTCACGCAGCTTTTGCGCACCTTCTTTTTGCATGTAGCGCACACAAAGATCCATTCCTGCCATCAGCACATAAGACGGACTAGATGTCTCAAAAATGTGAAGCGCACGCTCAATTTTCTTGACATCCACGCGATCACTGCAAATATGAAGCACCGCGCTTTGCGTCAGACAGGGAAGTGTTTTATGGAGGCTTTGAATCACAATATCCGCCCCCTCATGGATTGCACTGTAAGGAAGACGTGTTTCCATGGCTGCGTCTGCTATTCTTACTCTGCTCTCTTTGGCGGTCAATGCATTTTGCTCCTGCGATTCATTTGATATCTGGATGTTTTGTGCATACGGAAGATGGGCACCGTGTGCCTCATCCACAATCAGAATACCGTTATGCGCATGTACCACATCCGCAATTGCCCGAATATCGGACGCAATTCCCTCATATGTCGGTGAGGTGAGGATGACTGCTGCGATATCTGGGGATTGTTCGTAGGCTTTTTCCACATCTTTGTGGATAACTTGGCCACTTATGCACAAGTTATCCACATTTTGGGGATAAATATAGATTGGTTTTAATCCTCTGAGCAAAATGGCGTGTGCAACACTCTTATGCGTGTTTCTCGCGACTGCGACGGTTGCCCCCTGTGGGCAGTTTCCATAGATTGCCGCCAATATGCCACATGTCGAACCATTTACTATGTAGTAGGACTGCTTTGCCCCAACTGCATGGGCCATGCGCTCCATTCCCTCTTTTATCATGCCTTCGGCATGGTGCAGATCATCAAAACCATCAATCTCGGTGATATCAATGTCATACACATTTTCCATCCAGTCCACACGCCGCTTATGGCCCGGCATGTGAAACGGATACGCATCGCTTTTCGCGTAAGCCTCTAATTTTTCGTAAATTGATTGCTCCTGCATTTTTCTCTCCTGCTGATTGCGTTTTCCTGTGCTTTTCTAAATTCGCTGTTTCGGCAAAACTTTTTTTGTCAGTTTCTCGGTTCTTTCCGATAGCCGCTTTCAAAGTCCACGATGTTCCACATTTCGGTGTGGTTTAAATACGCCTTCAGGTTATGTGCGCAGATTTTTGCCACGTTATCCTCTACTTGCGGCGCATGACCAAAACTTATCCCCGATACATGAGGAGTTATCAACACATTTTTCATGCCCCACAGCGGATCATCTTTTGGAAGTGGCTCTGGATCGGTCACATCAAGTACTGCGCCTGACAGATGACCTTCCTCGAGCAGCTTAATCAGATCCGGCTGTACGATTAAACTTCCTCGTCCAACATTGACTACGAGTCCGCCCTTTTTTATTTTGCGAAGTCGGTCTTCTGTGAGCAACTGCGTCGTCTGCTTTGTCTTAGGAAGGCATCCGATCACAAGATCCGCTCGTGATAACTGCTCATCTAATGCATCAAGTGTCCACACTTCATCAAACCATTCAGATGCTTTAGACACCGTTCGACGGATACCAATTGTATGCACATCAAATGCCTTCAGGCGTTTTGCCACATTTGTTCCAATATCTCCTGTACCGAGAATGAGTGCTGTCTTTTCCATGAGTGCCTGTTCACTTCCCGCATCCTGCCACAAACGCTTTTGCTGATGGTCAAGATAACGCGGAAAATTCCGATACATCGTCAAAATTGCCCCTAGCACATACTCCGAGATAATACCGCCGAATGCACCTGACATGCTGCATAGCAGCACATTTCTTGGAAAACCAGGCACCTGCGTATACTTTTCGACACCTGCATTTGATGACTGAATAAATCGAAGCGCCGGTGCGGATGCAATCTCTTCAATCGTTGGATTTCCAATCACAATCTCTGCCTCTTTTAACAGCGATTTGTAGCGTTCTTCATTCTTTTTTCCATCCGGCCCTGACAGATAACTTTCCTGAAAAAAGAATTGTGCATCCAAAGCGGCTTCTTTTAGCATCGCTTTATGTGAATCCCGAAACGGAACTGTCACCAGTATTTTCATGCTTTTTCCTCCTGTCTATTCGATCTGCTTTCGCACGTCGGACATCCATGCGATGTCCTCGCTGATTTTTTGAATCTCCTCCGGCAGCTGATAGGCATAGGCCGCTTCCGGATAGAGATACGCATGCAGCTGTACCACATTGTCGGCAAGCTCCTTTGCGACTACGGCATCCTTTACACCATTTGTCAGCTCATAGATCTGACCAAGATATTCACCTGCCACATACTGAAATGGAAATGAGATACTCTCCTCAATCTCAAAGTCACCCGCCTGGAATGCCAAATTTCCTAACTCTAACATCGAAAGATTCGTTGCAATGCTGTCCATTCCGACGGAGACCGCTCGCACGACGGTGGTCGGCTTCGTCAAAATCAGGCTCTTCACCTTTTGTAAGCACTGCTCAATCACCATTCGCTGATTGCCTGTCCGGCCTACATCGCCCAGCCCTGCATAGCGCACCCGGCAAAAGGCCACCGCCTGCGTACCGGTCAAATTAAAGGTTCCGCTTCCGTCAAGCTGTTCGGACCAAATGCCCGTCTGCTTGTTGACCTCAGTGAGATAGCCATTCATGTAGCGGACAACCTCAGGATTATCAATCGAGACCTCGATGCCGCCCAGCGTATCGACTACTTGCGCCGCCGACAGCCAATTTAGCACCACATAATCCTGAATATTCAAATCCAGATTTCGGTTGATCATGCTAATCATATCCGCAATGTCTGTATAGCAGATCTGCGAATTTGCCTTGTCATAGAGACGTCCCTCGTGATAGCTGCCCGGATCCTCCAAACGAAGGAGCGTGTCACGAAGTACCGACACTAGACGAATCTTTCCTGTGTTCTCGTTAATGCTGACAATCATGATCACATCAGCATTTGCCCCGCGATCAATACGCTTCTGATCTCTCGCATCCACGCCGACCAGAAGAATATTTCGATAATCGGAAATCAGTGCATCGTAATCCACCAGCTCATTTCCAGTTACCGTTCCCTGCTCATCCGTCACCTCCACGACATTTGTGCCGTGATCTGCGACAAAGACCTCCTGCAGCGGGTCACTTTGCATTGCCCGCGCATAGCTTCCGATCACATACGCACCTGCCAAAAGCAGCACGATAAACGCTGCCTCCAGCCAAAACAACGATTCCCTGTGCTTTCTTTTTCTGCTTCCCATACACAATCTCTTTTCTTATGGGCCAGTTTCCGCGCCACTCGGCTGCGGTTTGCGCCATTACTCCTACTATATGCATGGGAGGCAGATTTTATACGTTGCCGCTAAACAAAGGGCGCCGACGAAACCATCACCGAGGGGCTTTTCGTACCCCCACTCGTGAACTGTAACAAACACGGATGCCAGTTCGCTATCTGAATCTAACGTTCCGCGCAAGCCGTCTCACAGATGGTTGCACCGCCGACCACAACATCACCATCGTACAGCACAACGGCCTGCCCCTTCGTGATCGCACGCTGCGGCTCATCAAATACAACGTGAATGCGATTGTCATCAAGCTGCTCCACGATCGCTGGCTGCTCGGCATGACGGTAGCGCACCTTCGCCTTCACTCGCATTTTTCCCTCGATTTTCGGAGCCGAAATCAAATTCAAATCATCCGCAATCAGTTCACTTGAAAAAAGATCCGCCTCATCTGTGAGGATGACCTGATTCTTCTCCTTGTCGATTCCGTGAACATACATCGGCTTTGCAAGTGCCAAACCCAGACCCTTTCGCTGCCCGATCGTATAGTGAATAATGCCCTTGTGGCGACCAAGAACATTGCCATTTCGATCGACAAAATCGCCCTCCGGATACTCCTTTCCGGTGTACTGGCGAATAAAATCGGTGTAGCTGCCAGATGTAACAAAGCAGATATCCTGACTGTCATGCTTGTGCGCATTGATTAAGCCCTGCTCCTCGGCAATTTCCCTTACCTTAGGCTTCGGAAGTGATCCCAGCGGAAACTGCGTATGCATCAGCTGCTCCTGCGTTAAGCTATACAAAACGTAACTCTGATCCTTATTGGCATCAAGACCTTTCTTTAACAGGTAGCGTCCCGTTGCCTCATTATATTCGACACGCGCATAATGACCCGTTACCACAGTGTCATAGCCCATCAGCTTTGCGCGTTCATACAGCTCCTGAAACTTGATATAGCGATTGCAGTCAATACAAGGGTTTGGTGTGCATCCATTCTCGTAGGCATCCACAAAACGCTTCATGACATGATCCTCAAACTGGCCGGTAAAGTTATAGAGGAAATGGCGGATGCCAAGCGTATAGGCCACACTTCTCGCATCGCTCACATCGTCAAGAGAACAGCAGGTATTTTCACGTTTAACCCCGTCACCTGTCTCATTAAAGGTTTTGATTGTAATTCCGATACACTCATATCCCTTTTCCTTCATCAAATATGCCGCAACGGAACTATCTACACCGCCGCTCATCGCTATGACCGCCTTCTTGTTCATCTGCTTCCTTCCTTTCTGCAGCCGCTGTTATTCGCAGCCGTTATTGTTTTCTATTATACATCAAAAGTGCAATTTTTGTAAAAAAAAATAACCAACGTTTTCCGTTGATTATTTGAAGTTGCGGGGGCTGGATTTGAACCAACGACCTTCGGGTTATGAGCCCGACGAGCTTCCAGACTGCTCCACCCCGCGATAATATAGGATGTGTTTTCTTTCGAAAACCAATGGATGGAGGTGGATTCGAACCACCGAAGCAAGTTGCAGCAGATTTACAGTCTGTCCCCTTTGGCCACTCGGGAATCCATCCATTTAAATGGGGCCTATAGGGCTCGAACCTATGACCCTCTGCTTGTAAGGCAGATGCTCTC